>JAKBXD010000293.1 GCA_021840785.1 Pseudomonadota bacterium | reverse complement strand
GGATTGGGTATAATTTCTCGAGTCTGTTCCCGAAGCCCCCGTCATCTGTCCTGAACCCTCTGGTGAGGTGCACATTCCGATACGCAACCCGGAACTGCGTTCGCGGAATGCAAGTTGAGCCTTTGCGCTTACACGACCGCAAACCGCTTGCACCGGCTGTGTCGGCCACGCCCCTTTACCTCAAGCGTGAAGTAATTTCCCCAATATATTGAGCAGCCTGTGCCCGCGTCTTAATCGCTTGTACCCGCCCCAATATCGCTTGCTTCTGATCTGGATGGGAAATGGCAAGCTCGTGCCGCATTGCGACGTGGAGAAATAGAGGCAGATTGCCGTTATCGACGGATTCCTCTCCCGATTGTGGTGATGGGGGCAGCAATTCGCGCGTGGGCGCCGGTGAGGGCAGAGTCTCTGGCGTGTCGTTCCGGGGCGCAGGCAATGTCAATAGCGCACCGGCAGAATTGGTGGCAGCATCCCTCTGGGTGAGAGAGTTGAAACCGAACGTTTGTTCAATGGTCTTCGGGATGGAACTATGGTCATAGAGCCGATGATCAATGGTGCCACGGACGATCCGCGGAGAGACCACCACTGCAGGCACACGGACACCGAGTTGCCTAAAGGTGAACCCATACTTGTTGTATTTCGAGCCGACCCGCGTATCCGCCGGTGCCGCAGCCGTTCCAGGCGCCACATGGTCGTAGAATCCCCCGTGCTCATCCCACGTCACGATCAGCAGGCTCGACTCCCAGAGCGGCGAGTTCCGGATGGCCTCATAGACCTGCTTGATCAATTTCTCACCGCCGGCGACGTTGTCCATCGCGTGCTGTGATGTCCCGCCGCGGAACGTGCCGAACACCATGTCGCCGTAGTCGGGCTCAATCCAGGTGAAACGGTAGGGATAAGGGCTCGTTTTCAGATCGTTTGCCAGATGGTCGACACCACGAATATCGGCCAAGCTGATGCCTTTCAGCGCCGAAACCAGCGGGAAGCGGCTTCCGGCATAGATCCGCCACGCGTCATCCCCGTTTTTTTCCTTCAGTACGTCAAAAATCGAACCGTGCGGGAATACGAATCCGTCAAAGGTTTCCCATGTCAGCAATTCCGCAGTTGCCGGGCTGTGATCCAGACCCGCCGAGGAAGCGCCCATCGCAAAGAGCCGATTCGGGAACGTTGGACCCGGCAATGACGCGTGCCAGCCGTCACAGACTGCGAAGTTCCGTGCTAAAGCAGTCAGCACCGGCAGCTGTTCAGCGGTAAAGCCATTCATGATTTGGCCATAGTTTCGTGTAGCGTTTCCCTCGTCTTTGGTATGCGAATGAGCGTAGTCACTCACGAAACCGCTGTTCTTGACACGCGGGTAGTTCTTGCCAGGCGCGTAAACCGCCTGGGTTCCGCAGAGCTGCTCCAATACGTCGAGAAATTCATGTGCCGGATCGACGGGGATCGGTTCCTGGAACGGGCTTCGAACGTAATGCCACGCACCTCGATGACTGTTCCGTTCATCACCCGTAAGGCCCACCACTTTAGTGGGCGCACCCGTGACCGCGTCGCTGCCTTCAATTCCGGAAAATCCGAGCATGTGGTCAAAGGAACGGTTCTCCAGCAGTAATACGAAGATGTTTGTGATCTCACCCGCTGCGATGGCCATGGTGCACCTTCCTATGTGGCATAAGTGTTGTTCTCGCCTGAGTTTTCGCCGTCTGAATCACGTATCCGCAGTGCTCTGTTCCCTCGCCGGTCTGGCGATGTTGGTCGACATCCAGTGCGGCTGAAGAGCGAGCTTCAGATAACCTGCCAAATCGGGCAGTCGCTCGATCTGGGAGGCCATCACCGCGGGCTCTCTCACCCGCCGATAGCTGACGCCTTCGGTGCAGGAACCTCCTCCCTTCGATAAGACTGATGGGTGACTGCGGCCTCGGGTGTGCTCGGCACGCATGACTTCCCGATGCCCAATCAGTTCCGAAGCGAATTTCGCCGTCCCTCGGCCTTTGCTCCCGGAGCAGCGCAGAATGAGCGTATTGCCGCAGTTTCGACGATCGTGTGCGGCTCCCCTTTCCCGTAGGTACTTGAGACCTGCGCAATGCGTAATGTGGCGACAAGTCACCGGATTTAGTGCCTCAGCGACACCAAACAGACGATCGCAGTCGCGATGGTCGCGCTCAATGACGGAATCACGACACTCCACCAGACCCAGTGGGTAGTCGCGGCGCGCCGGACTCGCTTCAAGGCCGCCGCCGAGCGCTCGGCCTCATCGTGGACCGCGCGCAGCTCCTCGATCAGCGTACGACGGATCTCTTTCCGGACAATATCGTCAAGACCTCGCGTACGTCGCTCGTGCTTCTCGAGGGCACCCTCGGCGAGTTTCTGCTGGTTCTGCGCGGCCTCCATCAGGAAACCGAGCTTGATCTCCTCGTCGTCCACGGTCTCCCCTGAGGTACCTGATCGAGGCGACTTGCGGTTCGTAGTCCGGACGGTCCCGTTTGCGCGACCGGGGCGGGCTCTTGCTGTTTTGCATTCTGCCGGTCCCGGCCTCCATCTTTCACCCAATCCTGCTCCGAGCGCCAGTCTCCCGATGCTTTTCGCGCTCGCTCCCTCGCGTCCCGCTCCAACCGCCATAGTTCAAGCGGATGCTTGAGCCGAGCCTCGACTTCGCGCCGCAACCGACACGGTGAGAATGCGCCTCCAGCCCGCCCTCCCGCAACCCCCGCTCCGGTCCACTCCCTCGGCCTTTCCAATGGTCAAGAAAGGACGCCGTCGGAGAGACACGCATGGGGTACAAGATCGAGGAGCAGATCGATGCGTTGGAGCAACGGCTTCAACGACTGTAGAGTCAGCGGCAACGAATCGAAGGCAGAAAGAACGCCAAGAGGGCCCGTCGCGCGCGCCGCGACGGAGTTCGGCGCAAGATCCTCCTAGGTGCAATGGCACTTACTTAACGGCAAGCGTGGGGAGCGGATGACGTAAGACGTTGAAAAATATGGGAAAAAGCTGGCTGGGATTGGTAAGATATTGTTAGCACACAAACGTCCCACCAACCCCG
>JAKBXD010000027.1 GCA_021840785.1 Pseudomonadota bacterium | reverse complement strand
TCCGACGTGTTCATCGAACAGCACAATGAACAGGGTTTTGTCGCGTGCCGGGCTTGTGCGTAGCAAATCGTAGATCTTCGCCAGAAAAGCCTCACCTGGCTTTATGTCATAGGGCGGATGGTAGCTCTCATCGTGCTCATAAGGGCCGAAACTTGGTTCCAGGAAGGTGAATACCGGCAGATTGCCTGTTTGGCACGCCTCCTGGAAATCTCCAATACCGCCAAAGTTTGTTTCATTCGTGCCATATTTTTCGAAGAACATCGTTTTAGTTAAAGAAGGCAGCGCACTGTTATTGTACACACGCCATTTCAACCCCTGCGTGTCCAGTACATCGAAGATGGTGGGGATATTCCAGGGCCAGCCATCATTATTCACATGACCAGCCGATGCACCAGCCTGTACGAAAGCTCGATTCGGCCAGGTTTGGCTTGGTACAGAAGCATGCCAGGCATCAGACACTGCGAAATGTTTTGCGAGGCCTGTAATCACAGGGATCTGTTCTGGAGCGTAGGCCTGCATGATCTGCTTTGCGCTCTCCAGGGGGCCGCCAGCGGCCTCAACCGAGGTCACGTAATCGGCAAGGAATCCTCCCATCCCATTGCTGATTTGTGTTCGACATCGGTCAAATTTTTCGCCGGGGTCGGGGTCTGGCACACAACTATCCGCTACGGTCCTATTGTTCACTGGCCAATTTGTCGTTCCTCTGGTGGCTAGCGCCGGCGTTCCAGCGTTAACCCTCGAGTCGGAATTCGTGTAAGTATTCGCCGTAAGCCCGTTGAACGAATTAGGCGAATCATTCGGAATGTAGACTTCAGGTTCATCGTCAGGGCCGTCATATAGCCAGCCCAAAAGATTGTCGAATGAGCGATTCTCCAGCATCAGCACAACCATATGGTTGATCTGCGGCAGGATTGTCTGGCTCACCACAAAACGCACATTGTCATATCGTGCACTCTCGCTAACATAACTTCCCGAAAGACGATATGACTCCCCGTCATTGCCAACGAAAGTGAGGGATGTTTCTCTGTCGGCAGACCATTCGCTGGTGTTGTCGCCAGCTCTCACTGCGATCTGAAGAATGCTGCCATCCCATGTCCCATCCAGCTCCACGAGCAGTTCGATATCGATCCCAGCGATCTGAGTCCTGGCACTGAACCTAAAACTATCCGTGTCGGGAATGCCTGCTGACCTGCTCACCCAGAATAGCGAATTAGTTTGCTCGCCTGGGGCACTTTCATGGACCCGCCCCCAATAACTCTCATTGAGTGCGGGCTGGGCATCCACCGAGATGTTGAGCGTTGCCTGTAGATTGTTTTGCAGCACAATCATAGAATCCATAGGTGATCCTCCCAATGTTACTAATTCATCTGCGCTAGATGCGGAAAGCAAGCAGCTCCATTCGTATCTGGCTGCAAGTAGTCGATCCCGGCCATGACGCCATCCACGGCCACAGATGATCCAACCTCACTGGGTTCTCTCGCATTTCTGGCTCCGTCAGAACATCCCCGTTGTATTTCATGTCTCTCGGACTGAATCCCAAGGCATCTTCTCCTTGTTGGTGATGGGGATACCCTAGCACAGGGTGAGGCTGTCCAGTCCAACAAACAATAGTGGTGGATGTTCGCTGTCACGAGGTCGAGGGCCGTTTTGGGTCGGATGATGTCATTTGCATTCCGCTGCTGAATGTCTGCAATCAGTCTTTATGTATATATATACATAAGCAGCTTTATGTATACATCGTGATTATGTATAGCATGCATGTCGAGCTGGCTGTAAGCCTGTCAATGCTGGCCATTTGGTACGAACAGTGTCGCTATGCTTATACATAAAGCTGGGTGGTCTGGTGTGTAGCCACTGCAACCGTGCTTCCCCTGCGCTGCAGATTACCACCTCTGCCACCGGCTTGTTGCATGGCCACAATGCTGATCATTGATCTTCAGATCACCTTTAATTTATTGCTCGGAGAGGTGGTTGCCTGTGAGTTCTACCACTGTTCCCGATCGAAAAGCCTGATACCAATATTTGGCACCACCGGTGGTCAGTCATCTTACTGGAATTTCCAAAACAGCGTTTATTATGTAGATCTCGCGAGTAAGTTTCTGGCGTACAACCCAGTTGCAGCAAGGCTTGCAGCTTTACTGCTATATATAATCACGAGGTATACATAACAGTCTTTTGCCGACGATCAAGTGAGGTGGCCTGACAATTGTAGACGACACCGTTTCAAGCTGCCAGCCGTGCGAACATAGCGGGGGCCAGGAAACCAATCCGCGAATGCAAGCGTTGGCGGTTGTAGAAAATCTCAATGCACTCCCAAATTGCAGATTCTGCCTGGGCACGGGTCCCGAAGCGATAGTGGCTAGCTTCTCAGCTCGATGAGCGTCTCGCCCTGGTTCAGTCTATCCAGCTTTTGTGGCTATAGGCGGGCAAAGCCATCAAGCAGTATCTGCCTTCGGCAGTTGGGAGTGCGTAACCAGATAATATTGGGGTCATCGGGACGTAACGTGCGGAGTATAGCGAAATCTTCATCCTTGGTTATGATGATAGCGCCATCCCATATGCACGATCCCATATTTGCGGATCATGAGCACTGGCCATACCTATGTCGACAACATGGCAGGCTGGGTAACCTTGCGCACTGATCTATCGGGCAGCGGGTGGTAGCCTCCACTAAAAATTGCATCAGGCCACATAAAGAATGGCGTGGTCCGCTTGCTGCGCAGCGTAATGGAGGCTGGCGGCGATATCTTCGGGTTCCAGGTAGGGGTAATCTTCCAGAATCTCCGCGGTCGTCGCTCCTGCCGCCAAGAGTTCGAGAATGTCCTGTACCCGAATACGCAGCCCTCGAATACAGGGCCGTCCGCCGCATTGCTGTGGATCGATAGTGATGCGCTCAAGGTGCATGGTGGGTCCTCCTCATGGCTACAGCGAAATAGTATAGGCAAATCGGGCAAGTATAACAGCCTCATTCCAACTGTCGTTATAAATAGTCAATAGCCAAATAAGCCATGGTTTTCATGGAATAGCCATGGCGTGGCACGACCAGCAGGTGGAGCAGCGCCTATAGCGGTGGCGCAGGAGTAGCTGCGTAACGCGGGCTGACGAATTGCAACGGGCACAGGCGGTATTGCTGCCCCTGGATTTGGGGTTGAGCCTGGGACAGAGCGGATGATGTGGCCAGTTCGATTCCCATTTGCGGAATTGAACCCGTGCCGGCAATGCCGCCGCGGTGAATAGCATCACTAATCACCGCATAATGTACGGCGAATGACTTGCGCTTGCGGAGAATGTGGACCACAATCGCCGCATGAATAGCGGCGATTACACTTACATCTGGCAGGCCAGCGACTGGCCGACTTGGCGTTACGACCTGGCTGCACTGGCACGATCGTTGGCCGATGTGAGCCGAGCCCAAGGGCTGCTAATGGGTCGCTTAAGCGGTGTCGGCATGGCCTTGCGCGACCAGGCCAGCCTGTCGGTACTCACCGAAGACGTGATCAAGACCAGCGAGATCGAGGGCGAACGGCTCGATGTCGAGTCCGTGCGTTCGTCCATTGCCCGCCGCCTCGGCGTCGACATCGGCGCTCTGGCGCCGGTGGACCGTCATGTGGAAGGCGTGGTCGAGATGGTGATCGACGCCACAGTCCACTGCAATACTCCGATCACACGCGATCGTTTGTTCGGTTGGCATGCCGCCCTCTTTCCCACCGGCTACTCTGGCCTTGCCCGGATCAAGGTGGGTGGCTGGCGTGACGACACGAGCGGCCCGATGCAAGTGGTGTCCGGCCCTCTTGGTCGGCAGCGGGTACATTTCGAAGCGCCACCGGCCAATCGCCTCGTGTCCGAGACCGATCGCTTTTTCGGCTGGGTCAACGGACCGTCCAACGACCCGCCGCTGATCAAGGCGGGACTCGCCCATTTGTGGTTCGTCACATTACATCCGTTCGACGACGGCAACGGCCGTATCGCACGCGCCATCGGCGACCTGCTGCTGACACGCGCCGACGGCAGCCCGCAGCGCTTCTACAGTCTGTCCGCGCAAATCCAGCGAGAACGCAAGGCCTACTACGACATCCTGGAGCGCACCCAAAGGGCGTCTCTCGATGTCACCGAGTGGCTTGCCTGGTTTCTCGACGCCCTGCACCGAGCCGTCCACCAGGCGCAGCACACCCTCGATGCCGTGCTGACCAAAGCGCGATTCTGGCAACGCTGGGCCACTACGCCGCTGAATGAGCGCCAAGTGAGGTTGCTCAATCGGCTGCTCGATGGCTTCGAAGGCAAGCTCACCACCAGCAAGTGGGCAACGATCGCCAAATGTTCGCCGGACACGGCGCTACGCGACATCACCGAACTGCTGGCATGTGGCGTGTTGCGGAAATCTGCGGCGGGCGGGCGTAGTACCAATTACGAGTTGAACGACCCACCGGAGTAACCCACCATTTCAAATGGGCAACGTCAACCCGAAGGTATGCCCCAGAGCGATGGCGGTGCCGACCACATTGGCCGCCAACGCCCCACCAATGATATGCACGAAGGCAGTATCCGAACTCTCCCGCGTGGAGCCGTCGCCGACCCGCTTGAGAATCACCAGCCCGCGAAACACGGCCAGCCAGCCGACGAGCTGCACGAAGTTCTCGATCACCATCACCGCGAGGCCCACGTGCGCGCCGCCCGGACCAGTGTAGGCCAGCGGCGATGGCTGTCCCTGGCTGAAAAAGGTGCCCACGTCATGGAGCACGAACACGGGCATGGCCATCAGCAAAGCCCCCGTCGCGGCGGTGATCGGGATCCGGCTTTTGTGGATCCGCGGGTCATTACTGACACGGACCATCAAAAAGACGCTGTCCGCCACGAACCAGAGACCGACGACGAAGGAAAGACCCACGGTCAGCACGAACATGGGACCGAGACTCTGGCCCATGTTCCCGATCATCTGGATGGCGGTCAGCATGCGTCCCTCCTCCCGTCAGTAGCCGATCGTGCCTTGGCTGGTGATGACCGCGTCCGGAGTGACCCGCAGGATCCGCAAGTCGTCCACCCGGCTCCCCGCCTCGACCACATGGGTCTGCCCGCCGGGCCCCTGGATCCATGCCTCGTTCGCACCGATGGATTCCACGGACCAGCCGGGCACGCCGTGCTGCTGCGCCGCTGGGCGTTTGCCGATGCTCCGTTGTGGTTCCCGATGCGTGCCGGGCGTGGGCCTGGCTTTGGAACGTATTTCCTGATCGACCACCGCCAGCCGTTCATTCGTGTGCCGCTGCGCGGTGGCCAGCGCGCGCAGATCCGCACCGATCCTGGCCACGGCCTGCGCCAGATCCGGTGCGGCCGGAGAGGTGACGGATGCCGTCACCCCGGTGGCCGGGGTCTCGGGCAATGTTGCCGCCGAGACAGCGGATGCGGTCACCGCCGCGACGGGCGCGGAGGCTGTCGGCCATCCTGCCGGCGGGGAGGTCGGAGCCAGCGTGCCGGAAGGCGCGGATTGCGCTGCCCGACCGGGGGCAGTAGAAGCGAACGGGTTTATCGCCGGATGCGGGGTTTTCGGGGCGAAGTCGAACTCCCAGGTGGCAAACCCGATGCCCAGGATCACTACGGCCACGCCACCAACCGCCAGATAGAATTTCAGATTGTCATGCATCGGGGTCTCCTGTCATCGTCATAGGGACACCGCCGTATAGCCGTTTGTCGGACATGCCCCTCACGTTTCCGCCATTTCCCTCAACGGGTTTTTCCCAGAATGCCGTGCACGGCGGTTTCCAGGCGCACCTCCATGCGCTGCCCGCGCCGCGCCGTCATGCCCAGCCGTTCCGCCGCGGCCGCAATGGTCAAATCTTCGCCATAACGCAGATGCACCCATTCGGCGAGATCGTCCGGCAGACCGCGCATGACCACCCCGACCCGCTCCGGGCTCCAGTCCACCGCCACCTCCTCGGTCACCGGAGATGCATCCGGATCCCCCTGGTCCCAGTCCTCCAGCGGCACGGTGTCCACCTCCTTGCGTCCCCGAAACACGGAAAGCTCTCCACGCAGTTTCCAGTAACTCCAGGGCGCAAAATGACCCTGCGCGGGATCCCAGCTATGCAACGCAATGGTGACCGCCAGGCCGATAAACTGCTCCGCATCCTCCCGCGGCACCCCCATGGCGCGCGCCTGGCGGGCCGCCCCCGCGCAATATCGCCGCATGATGCTCCATAGTTGGTTGCCGGCCGCCGGGCTCCCGGATCGGGTCGCCATGGCCAACTGGTCGATGTGATTCAGGTTCTGAAGCGCTTCCATGGTCCCTCCCCTACCCCAAGCTGGCCTTCACCGGCGCCATGAACAGGATCCCGATCCCGCTGCCCGCTTTGACCCGGACCGTGGGCGGGGTGTTAAAGCGCTGGGCCATGATCGGCGCGAGTGTCTGCCCCACGTTGCCCACCGCCGACAAGGCGATCTGTCCGTTGTTCAACTGATGCGTGACCACGCCCAGACCGGAGCCGGTGAGATAGGTGTTGGTGTTGGCGGAGTCTAGGGCGTTATTGAGGCCCTGCAGGAGGCTGGCCCCGATCAGCCAGCCGTAGCGATAGAGCGTGTGCCTGTTGACCAATGTCGCGAGCGCCGTGCGCGCCGTCGCCAGGGTGATGGCGTAGGCGCGGATGGATATCGTCTGGTGGTGCAGCGTCAGGGAGGAGAACTGGACCAGGACCCGATCGTGCACGCGGGTGAAACCACCCAGCAGGCGCGCGCCGGCTAAACGTCCGGTCTCGATCGTCGCCAGCACCGGTCCGGGCTCCGTGGACTTGATGCTGGTATCCAGCACCGCGAAAGAGATATGCCCGGCATTCGCCAGGGTGGGAGCGGCGATGCCCCCTGCCGATGCCGATGCCGCCGTGACTTTGCCGGCCTTGGTTCCGTGGAGTGTGCCGTTGGCCACGAGAACGGCAGCGGGAGGCTGCTCCATCTTGAGGATCGCGGCCACC
This sequence comes from Pseudomonadota bacterium, assembly GCA_021840785.1. Next base: position 9,182 of record JAKBXD010000027.1, on the reverse strand, counting down.
TCGGCATTGATCTGATGCGCATCGGGATTCGGCGCGTAGCGCACCGCCGTCATTCCCAACGGATCGACAGGCTGATGATGGATGACCGGGCTGATCGGCCGAGCCGCACCGGATTGGACCGTGGTGGCTTTGCGGATCGCTCCGACGGTCGGCAGGGAAGAAAGTCCCGCATGCAAGGCTTTTACCGCCTGTTTCTGGTTGTATTGGTTCAGGTCTGCATTGTAGACGGGCGTTCCCGGACCACCGGGCGTGTTCCGCATCTGGGCCACCTGGCCACCGGCCGAGATCGGTACCGCCGGGGCACGGGGCCAGAGCAGAATCGTCAGAAACCCGATCACACCGACACCCAGGGCGGCGCCACCGACGATCAGGGGACGCCGGGCCGGGTCGCCCAGGGCGCTACGGACCCCATGCAAGATACCTGGAGCTTTGGCGGTCGCGAACGGATCTTGTGCAGGAACTGGGGAACCAGTCGGGGCGGATGTTCCCGACGGACCTGACGTACCGTTCGTAGGCGTCTGTGGCACCTGCGTTTCATCCACCATGGCGGGAGCCCTCCAGCAAGGGGTTCAAGGTCAAGATGCGCGCATGGCCATTCTGGCTGACCGTGACCGCCGGCACGTCGGGCAGGACATAGGTGCGTATGCCGGCCGCGCCATCCATGCGCGCCACCCAGGCGGGCGCTAATACCGGCATGGGGGTGCGCAGGAGCAGACGGTGTCCGTGGGATCCCGTCCATGACCAGGCCGTCACCCGGGGAGGATTGCCGACGACCTGCAAGGGCTGCGCGCCCGCCGGTGGCAGGTCCTGGACCAGCTTCAACAGCACCTGGGTGTAATTCCCATTGGGTACGCCGCTACCCCCGACGGGCGGCGGCAAGCCCGGTTCGATGGCGTTCACCCGGACGCGCACGCTGTAATCTGCCACCATGCCAGAGGGCACCAGGGCCAGAAGTGCCGGTTGCGATTCGCCTGCGAGCCAGACCGCGAGGTTGCTTTGGGCGTAGGGCTCCAGGACCGACAGCATCAGGGAATCCCCGGCGAACTGCGCGGCGAAGGCGGCCTTGTCGCCGATGCCCACATGGACGATCGGCCAGGGCCGGCCATAGGCATCGGTGAAGTTCAGCGTCGTGGCGTAACCACTGTGCATCGCGATGGCGGGCGGACTCCCCGCCCCCAGCCGCGCCGTCACGGCGGTGAGCCTGGGCATCACCGGGGCCAACGGTGCCTGCTCGGCCTGACGGTTCCGGTCGATGCGTTGCCGCAGGGAGCGGATATCCCCGCCGGACAGGGGCATGTGCGCCTGCACCGCCTGGTGGAATGCCTGGCTATTGGGCAAGGGGGGCAGCGCCATGACCGTGCCGTTGGGTCCTTTGACGTATTGGATCGTCTGGCCCTGCGCCTGGGCCTGCTGGACTGCCTGATCCTGGGCCGAATCGACCGTTTGCCACGGTCCGGACGTGGGCGATCCCGAAGCGCCGGACGCCGTGGAAGCCGTGGGCGTAGTCACCGGGCTACCCGCGGGCTGACCCAGCAGCGTGTTGGGATTCATCGGCTGGGCGAAAGCCGGAACCACCAGCGATGTACCGGCGAGCAGTACGATGGCGGAGCGGAGGGCATGACGTGTCTGGAACATGTGGATTCCCCTCTATGGGACCAGAAAATTGAAACTCTGGATGGCGACCCCGGCGGGATGGGCCAGATTGTTCACCCGCACCATGGTGATATTCGCCACGAAGTCCTTGCTGTTGATGCCGTTGGAATTCTGGTAGATCAGCCGGATGGGCATCTGGATCTGCCAGCCGTAGTCGCCGTTGGCCAGCACTTGTTGGTGCATCACGGCCGGAGCGCCGGTGACCGCCAGCGTCATGTTGAGCCGCCGCTCGCGAACGGCCGCGATATCGCCCGTCTTGACCAAGGTCGCCTGGTAGCTCCGGTAACCGGCCGCCGTGAAGTATTTCACCGCCTGTTGTTCATCTTGGCGCCAATTCACGTAGCTGATGTCAAAGGCGGAGGTCATCCCCTCCTGGGCGCGGGTCAGCACAGCGGAATCGTTCAACAGCGGTTCCCGTAGCGGGACCAGTTGGGTGATGACCCCATTGGGGGAGGTCGCGAAATACACCACCCGCGCCGGACGGGTTGCCACGATGAACAGGGCGATGGCCAGGACGGCGGAGATGCCGGCGAGCACCAGGTTGGCGATGAACGACAACAGCCACAGCCGCCGCCAGGCCTCGATGCCGATGCCGATGTTTTCCAGGGGGGTGCTCATGGGTGCCCTCCTCCAGAAACCCGCTCCAGGGGCCGATAAAAATCCCGTTGCGCAAATTCCGCCACCCGCTGCCGGTACTGGTGGTTCCAATGGGGGATCGCGCTGTTGTAATCGCCGACGTGCCGCCAGAAGGCGCGGGGATGAGCAAATGCTTGCGCCCGAGACGGATGACCCGCGAGTTTATGAGCGAGGATCCATGCGCCTACCGCGACATTCTGGCAGCCGTTGTCGAGGACTTCCGAGCGGGTGATGCCATAGTGAGCAAGCGCGGGCAGCCACAGGGAGTTGATCCCCATGAGTCCCATGTCGTAGCTACCGTTGGTATCCCGAACGATCTGGCCGACGCGGGTATCTTCGGTGGCGAGGATGCCGTAGAGGAGACTGACCGGGACGTGGTAGCGCTCCGCGGCCGCAGCGACGCAGTAGCGGTGAACCGGTGTCAGGAGCTGAGAAGGATCAGGCATCCACATGGCTCAGCCCGCCATCACGAAGACCCGGCGCTGGGTCACGACGATGATAATCCCGCGGTAGCGGGCGATGTGGTAGAGGGCGACCGAAGCGCTCCCCGCCGACCAGGAAACCGTTGGCAGCATCAGACCGGGGTGGGTACTGATCCGGTGTTCTGGCACCAGGCGCTCGATGGCTGTCCGTAGCGCGGCATGCCCGGCGGGCACCCAGCGATTCGGATTCCAGCCCTGCAGGTTATGGGCAAGGACGCCACTCAGCAGGCCCCGGCCCTGCAATGTGGACAGGCTGGGGAAAGGCGCGGAAGAGACGGCAGGCGCGGTAACGACGGATGCCCTGCCGGGGGCCGGCGCCATGGGCAGGACCAAGTGCACCGAACGGCTTGCCGACGCCGGGCCGATATAGGTCCAGGCGGCCCAGGCCGGAGTGGCCACCAGAGCAGTCAGTAACGCGACCGTCCAGAGAGTGGATGCTTTGCGCTTCATGATTCGGTGCCCTCCCCTTGCGCTCCCTTGCGGCGGTAGCTGGGCCACTGACAGTGCAGCAGCGTGCCCTGATGGCAGAGGCGATCGAAAGTGGCGGGGCCGAGATATTTTTCCAGATCCGTCAGTGTCTCGTTGCTGAGCAGGATGGTCGGCCGCGCCCGGTAGCGGCTGTCGACGACCTTGAACAGGCTCAGCCGCTCGCTGGGCGAGCCGTGCTGTTTACCCACTTCGTCCAGGATCAGTAGGTCGACCCCCGCAAAGGCCTCAATGACGGTGTTCTCGGATGGGCCATCGCCGTTGCGCCAGGTCGTGCGGATCCGTTCGATGACCTCCCAGACCATGGCTTGCAGGACGGTCCGTCCCTGAGCCAGCAACTCACGCGCGATGGCCGCGGCGAGATGGTTCTTGCCGGTGCCGGGGGGACCCAGGAGGATCAGGGCGCGTCCGTCGGTGTTGGCCGCGAAATCGGCGGCATAGGCCCGACAGGTCTCCACCACCCGGGCCTGCGCCGGGTTGGATATCCGGAAGCTGGCAAAGTCGCAATCGCGGTAACGTTCCGGGATGGCCGCACGGTCCAGGAGTGCTGCCAGTTGCCGCTCGGCGCGGCAGCGCGGGCAACCGGTCGGGGTGATAAAGCGCACCGTCCCCTGTTTGTCCACCAGAGACTCGGGATAGCGGCCATGCCGCTCGCAGTGTCGGTACTGCGGATGCCGGTCCGGCAGCAGGGCCACGTTGGAGGCCTGCGGCAGACCATGGCGGCGCAGGATGTCCGTTGCCAGATCTCTCAGGGCGGGAGTCCGGCGAGGCGGTTGGGGCGATTTTGGCAGGGTGGACATGACGGCGCTCCTCACAGGGCGATGACCACGTCATCGGGATTCAGGGCGGCAGATGGACTCACCCGCCGCTGTTCGGCCCGCTTCCACAGGGTCCGCAGCTGCTCGCAGTGTTTGAGCAGCGCACCGACCGAGTGGCCTTCGCGGCGGTAGTACGGGTCTTCCAGGTCGAGGTAATAGCGGGCGACCGCCGGGGCTTCATCGTCAAGACGACGGACCAGGTGGGCCAGTTGGCCGTTGATCGTCGAGTTCCGCACCGGGGCGACGCCGTAGCGTTCCTGGTAGGCCGCGCTGTAGGCCGCCCAGGCGGGTGCGGTGGATACCCGGGGTTTGGCGACCTTGGGGGTCCGTTCCGCTACGGGAGCGGTGTTGGTCAATACCACCGGCGGCAGAAGCGGCGCCTGGCGCTGTGGCTCGATAGGTGATGGTATCTGATCTCGCGAAACGATGGGCGGCGCAGACACCGAAGCATCAGCTTCGGTGTAAGGCTTTTTATCTTTTATTCCGGACTCCGGATGTAGTGCGGCTTTTTCGTTTCTCGATGGTGCGGACGTGGTGCGGCTTTTTATGGTATCCGTTGAATATTCCCTGTTTTCATAGGCAGTTAGATCTTCAGCACATGGTGCGGCTTTGATGGTGCGGACGTGGTGCGGACGTGGTGCGGCTTTTTTCTGGACAGATGAATCCCTATCCGCCAGCGGGAGAAAAAATTGCAGGTACCGGCCCTCGGTCCGGACCTCGACCAGGCCCGACTTGACCAGCCATTTCAGCGCTCGGCGCAACTGGTCCTTGGTCAGCGACGTCTCGTTGATCCCCTGGTGATGGTCGACGTGCAACACCTCGTGGAAAGTCTGCCAGCTGATCTTGTTCCTGCCCGTACCCACCATGCCCGTTCGGTAGTCCATCCGACGGCGCAGCCCGCGCAGGTAAAGCAGCTGACCGGACCAGGGCAATCCTTGTAGCGCTTCGTCTTCCACTTCGTTCCAGCAGGTGATGGTCATCGCTACGCCTCCTGCTCCGCCTGCTCAAGAGGCCTTCTCCGCACCGCGCTGTCAGCGTAGGGGAGAAAAAACTGCAGGCTGCCATCATCGGTCTCGATTGGAACGATCAGGCCGCAACGCTCCAGATCCAGGAGCGATTGCAATACCAACCTATCCGTCGCATTGGGTTTCGCCGGCATCATCTTCCGCAATAGTGCACGGCGTTTTTGCCGACTGTCTTTAGCTTTCATCGCTTACCTCCTTGACCCAGTCCATGACAACGTGCGTCCAGCACCCGTCGCGTTGCTCGAAAAAAGGTGTCAATCGCGGTCTCGCCGCTTGCCAGTCTTCCATACTCAAATCCCCGATCCTGGCCAATACGGCTTCATCATCGGGAACGGGACCGTGTTCCCGGGTGTACAGCAGCAGCAAGAACAAGGCGGCGTGTTCTCCCGGCCGGAAATCGGACGTCTCCGCCACGTACTCCGGGACGGAAATCCACAGCCCTCGGCGTTGGTTTCCATCGTCCAAGACTTCACGCCCTCCTCCCGTCGATGACGCAGCGCCCCGCCTCAATGCGCAGGTGGCGGCTGCTGCGGCTGACCAGTACCCTGCCAGCACTACCGGGATGCACTGCGCAGTCCCGCGTCACGGCACCACGGACGGATTGAATGGCATGCGCGCCCACCACCAGTTTCCCGTCCGGCCCCCAGACCGACACATGATCGGCATGGACGGCAATGGTGCGCAGCGCCACCGGCAGCAGCCATCCTCCCGGTCCATAGACCCCATCGACGTTATAGGTGGAGGCGGCCCGGGAAAACGGAGTCGTTGATGCGCCCGGCAGATCGCCTTCGCGCCAGAGCCAAGTCACCAGAGGTAGCGACAGACCAAGACCAACCGCCACCACGACAGTCAGGCGTTTGTGCCTACGTATTGGGTTGGCGATATCGGCGAGGCTGGCCATGGGCTATTCCTCTCTCCTCGTAGCCTTGCGGACGCGGCCCAAGCGAATCAGGCAGCCGCGCACCGTCAATATGTGCGGTTCGGTGCCTGTAGACTGGCGAATGTCCGCTGCGATCCCTGCGGCATCTGCTTCTGTGACCAAGCCATGAGTCCAGTCGGGCATCTGGAAGGCCAGACCGGAGTGAGTGCCATCAGGGTAGCCGCAGGTCCAAATCATCGCTTGTTTACCTCGCATAGATTGCGCCTGCCTAGGTATGGGCATAGGTCGTCAATACTCACGCCAAAGTGCTTCGCAATAGCCCGTATCAGCGGTAGCGATGGCATAATGAGGCCGCGTTCAATGCGGGAGATCGTCGATGGAGCAACTCCAACCTCCTTTGCGACATCCACCAAGGACTCCAACCTAGCCTTACGAAGTGAGCGGAGAGATTCCATGCGGCCATTATTGCGCTTCACGCAATTTATTTGCAAGCATTATGCGTGTAGCGCTTTGCGCTATCAACAAGAACGTTGCAGCCTACACGCATGAAGACCCTGGGTGAGGTGATACGAGAACTGCGGAAAGCGCGTGGCTGGACTCAGGAGGAGCTTGCTCATCGGGTGGGGTCAGATGCTGGGAACATCTCCAGACTGGAACGCGGTATCCAGGGTGCGTCCGAGAGCACATTGAGGGCGATAGCCAAGGCGTTCGATCTGCGATTGTCCGACCTTTATGGCATAGCAGAAGAAGGACGTAGCATTGCCCTTGATCTGCAGATAGCCAGGAGTATCGCCGGAGAAGAGACTATTTCGTCGCTACTTCAGACGCTTGCGAAGCGTTTCGATCGTGGCGATCCTGCCGTCCGTGAGGAGGTGGCGCGGCTGGTTCTGCGATACCTGGAAAATCCACAGGCGGGGGAGCGCATTGCCAAGGCGATCGAGACACTCCTAGGTGGTGAGGATGAGTCCAAGTGATCCCCGAGTTCAACCGGCATGGACTTCTACCGCCGGGGATTTGGGAATGCTCCAAGGAACAAATAGCAGAAAGATTCTGCTGGAATCCACTTAGATCGACACTATTTAAAAACCTCAACACATTTCTTTCTACCGAATGGAGGCAAGCCAACATCGAATGCCCAATACTCATAAATGGAAGCTTTGTGCGCAACATACCATCACCTTCAGATATCGATACAATACTTGACATGTCCCACACAGAATCCGACGAAACGCTAGCACTTGCCATTGCTGTACGATTGCGCCATGACGCCATCAAGTCAGATCTTCGCGTTGATGTGTGGGTGAATTACCCGAGATGTTCAGATGATTTTATAAAAATATTTCAACAGATTGGAACGAAAGCCGCAGCAGAGCTGCGAATGAGCAGCACATACCCGAAAGGTATCCTGAGGATATTGCCATGACTCACAGAGAAAGTGCATATGATACGATACGCGTTTTCCTCGAAAACATGGTCACCGAAGGACTGCTTGCAAAAGAAACAGGGGTTGATGCGACACCAAGACAGATCGTAGACGCAACTTTTGAACAAATAATAAAAATTGCCGAAAAAAATCTACCACTAGCGCACTTGTTAGATAACTCCGATTTAGTCTTCCACGCAGAAGGCCGTGGTGTAACGCAAATAATGCCATGGCTATCTTCACTGACTTGGCTCACCAGCACGGTGGAACAAAACTTGCGGCGCCTGTCTGCCGCGGTCATTGACTTGCTAGGTGCCAACGGTACCAAGCTTTCCAGACAAATTGATTTGCGGGTTACCGGAATAGCTCCCGGAAGTTTGTGGTTTGGCACCAAGATACAGCCCCCATCGGCCGACATGCTTCCAGAAGATGATCAACTCGTCATACGCATTCTCAATGCCATTGATCTTTTGCCCGTCCTTGCCAACGATATCGGAGATAATAGCGTGCTTCCTGGCGCGGCAGAGACCATGCCTGACCCGGCCTTACGCGATGTAGCGCTCCATACCCTCTTGAGCTTCTCGCCCACAGGTACTCGAGGTATCGACACCTTGGAATTTTCCAGCCGCGGAAACGGTACTGCCAGCTTGTCCCAGCATGATCGTGTCGTATTACGGTCGGCCTTGCGCTCACCCCTTGGAGATCGGGCCCTTCATGGTGCATTCACAGGAGAAGTACGAGCGGCGGATTTAGATAAAACACGCTTCAACCTGCGTACGAAAGAAGGGGTTTTGCGATGCATTGCGCCAGAACTCCACCCAGAGCAGGCACGGGCGATGCTCGGTCACCTTGCCTTGGTATCCGGGCGTTACGAAACCGACCGCGATGGACGCCCGCGATTGATGATGGTGGAGAAGATAGAGACCGTACCCGAGACAAAGAAGCTGCTATGACGAGCTAGTGCCCGTCCAATGAGTGAGAATGCCCGCCCGTGTGGCGGGTTTTTCAACACTAAGAATTTGCTCTTGACGCAAATTCATATTTGCGCATAATGCACTTATTGCTTGGTCGCTACGTTGGCAAAGGAGACCCTCCATGACTGGCCCCTTCACACACCAGTATGTCGCTCTGCAGGTGGCCGACCAGTGCTGCCCACTGGATGGCATTGCAATAGATCTGCGCTCCACGGTAGTCCAGATCCACCATACCCTACGACGGATCGGCCTGATCTTCAGCATCGGTGAATTGGTCCGCGCAGCAGATCTCACCCAGCCCATCTTGAGGCAGAATCTCGAGCTGGAGGTTCCCCATGTCCTCCACTAAACGCCGGCGCCTCCTAACCACCCGCCAGATCCAGCTCCTAAAACTGGCCCAGGCAGGATGCAAGACCAGCGTCATCGCCCGCGAACTCGGCATCCGGGAGGGTACCGTCCTCGCCAAACTGCGCGACATCAATCGGGGCGCGCAGCGCGCTATTCATGAAATAGCGAGCGAATTGGATACACCCCTATTCCAGGAGGATGGCCACCATGGCTCGTATTGATCTCAACAAGGACATCCGGGTAACAGACATGGAGGCGGTGCTTTCCGCGCTCAGGTCGGAAGCTGCCGCTCACGGGCTGTGCCTGGAACTCGCCCGGGATGAAAACAACGTGTGGATCATTCGGCCAGCGCCGCTAGAGGCCCAACCGACAAACAAAGGAGCCCTGCAATGACAGATATCATTGAGGAAAGCCGCACCGGGACCATACCTGGAACAGAAGCGCATACGGTCCAGGA
>JAKBXD010000292.1 GCA_021840785.1 Pseudomonadota bacterium | reverse complement strand
TGTCGCCTCAGCCGCTATTGCGGCCATGCGCATGAAAGCGAGACAATGAGCAGGGTATAGACCCAACGGATGCCGGTATGAGCGCGGACATTGAGCAGGGCTTGCCGTCTGCCGAGGCCGAGAGGCTCTTGCGGCAATTTGGTACGAACGAGGTTGCGGATAAATCCGAGAGCTGGCCGCATGCGCTGGCAGCCAAATTATGGGCGCCTTTGCCTTGGATGCTCGAAGCCACAATCCTGCTGGAAGTGTTTCTCGGTCACGGGCTGCAGGCTGTCATTATTTCCGTATTGCTGATTTTCAACGCCATTCTGGGGCTGACCCAGGAAGCCCGCGCCAAGGCGGCGGTCAAGGCGCTCCGGCGGACACTGGCGGTGATGGCCTCGGTCCGGCGCGATGGACGCTGGATGCGCCTCGGTGCATCTCAGCTGGTGCCCGGCGATCTGGTAAAACTGGCGCTTGGCGCGGTGGTGCCCGCCGATATTAAAATCGCCGCAGGCAACGTGCTGGCGGACCAATCGATGCTGACGGGTGAATCCCTGCCGGTTGAGCGCAAACCGGGCGATCTGGCCTATGCCGGCGCGATGATCCGCCAGGGCGAGGCCACCGGCATCGTGGTGGCCACCGGCGCGCGCACCTATTTCGGCAAAACAGCTTCCTTGGTGCAGGATGCTCACGGTGTCAGCAGCGAGCAGCGCGCGGTTCTGGCGGTGGTGCGGGATCTGGCCGTGGTCAACGGTGCCGTGGTGCTGGCGATGCTCGCCTATGCCCATGCGATTGGCCGGAGCTTCGCCGAAACCGTGCCCTTGCTGCTGACCGCCCTGCTTGCTTCCATCCCCGTTGCCCTGCCTTCCACCTTTACCCTGGCCGCGGCGCTTTCGGCCCGGCGGCTGGTGCGCGGCGCGGTGCTGCCCACAAGGCTCGCCGCGATCAACGAGGCGGCGACGATGAGCCTACTCTGCTCGGACAAAACCGGAACATTAACGCAGAATGCGCTGTCGATTGAAACGATCATCGGCTTTGACGGCATGGCTGAAAACGCCGTGCTGGCCGCCGCGGCTGCCGCTTCGTCGGAGGGCGGCGATCCGGTTGATCAGGTGATTATCAATGCCGCCCGGTTACGCGGCGTGGCAGTGCCTGAAGCCACGGGCTTCACGCCTTTCGATCCAGCGTGCAAATATGCGCAAGCGCGGCTAGCGGATGGCAGCCTGCTCCGTAAAGGGGCGCTTGGCGCGTTGCTCCAAGTCCCGCTTTCCGCTGAGCAGGAAGTTGCACGGCAGCATCTGGCCGAGGCCGGCTGCCGGGTGCTTGCCGTCACCCGGACCGTTGGCGCCGCCACTGTCCTGCTCGGATTACTCGGCCTTGCCGACCCGCCGCGCGAGGATGCGGCCAGCCTCATCACAGCCTTGCAGGAGCTTGGCGTGCGTGTGGTCATGGTCACGGGCGACGCGCCGGAGACGGCCAGGGTGATTGCCAAATCCGTTGGCATCACGGGCGATATTTGCGATTCTGCAACGCTCGAAACATTGGCCGCGCCAGGTGATTACGGCGTGTTCGCCGGCGTGTTTCCGGAGCAGAAATTCCGCCTGGTAAAGCTGTTCCAGCACGGCGGCCATGTCGTCGGCATGTGCGGCGACGGCACCAACGACGCCCCGGCGCTGCGTCAGGCGCAGATGGGCATTGCCGTTTCAACGGCCACCGATGTCGCCAAGGCGGCGGCAGGGCTGGTGCTCACCTCACCCGGGCTGGCCGGCATACTGGATGCCATCCGCGAGGGCAGGGCGGCGTTTCAGCGCATCCGCACTTACACGCTGTCGATGGTGGTCCGCAAAATCGCCTTCGTTCTTTATCTGGCGCTCGGATTGGTGATGACCGGACATGCGGTTCTAACGCCGCTGCTGATGGTTTTGCTGCTGATCGTCAATGATTTCCTGACCATGGCGATTACAACGGATCGCGCCTTGCCCTCTTCTCATCCCCGGCGCTGGCGCATCGGCCGGATCATCACCGAAGGCGGGGTTTATGGTTTGGCCACGCTCGGCTATGCGGCGTTGATGCTTCTGGCCGGGCGCGTGATCTGGCATCTGCCACTGCCGCAAATCCGCTCGCTCTCTTTCCTCACCCTCATGCTGGCAATCCAGGCCAGCGTTTATGTCATCCGCGAGGAGCGCTGGTTCTGGTCCTCGACGCCCAGCCTCTGGCTGAGCGTCGCCACGCTCGCCATGGTTGGGTTCAGCCTGCTGGTTGCGGGGATGGGTATCTTGATGGCACCGCTTGGGTGGAAGATTCTGGGCACAATCATGATCAGCGCGGCCGTGTTCACGCTGCTGCTCGATCTTTTGAAACATCTTGCCGTGCGGGTGGAGCGCAGGGGATTCAGCCACGCCGGGTGACGACCCGTGTTGCGAGCTTGACGATTTGCCCAGGCTCGTATAGCGGCCAAATGCCCAATCAGCTGGACACCCGCTTCCTCTGCGTAAACTTAAACAAACGGGACTTTCAGTTGATGCCCCGTTGCTTCCGCATAGCGACGCAGCGTCGAAACGGATGGTGACACTTTACCGCCTTCTAATCTGGCAATGGCAGACTGTGTGGTTCCAATCTTCAGTGCCAATTCGGATTGCGTCAGCTTAGCTTCCATCCGCACGCGGATCATCTCCTCGATCAGCCTATAATCTGCATCCGCCTGTGCATATTCTACCCGAAACTCGGGGTTTTCCATTAGCTTTTTCTTCAACTCGCCAAGTTTTGTCATGGCTTCACCTCTTTCATTCTCTCTTGTGCAAGCTCCAATGCCCGCCTTGGGGTTTTCTGTGACTTCTTGACAAAGACATGCAAGACGACCACTCGTCGCCCTGTCACCGCTACATAGATGCCCCGCGCTATTCCTTCCGCTGCCTTTGCTCGAAGCTCCCAAAGCTTCCCATCTAAATGTTTGACATGCGGCTCATGAAGCTGGTCCAATCCGAGGCTTTCAACCATCTCGAACAGCCGTAGCAACCGGGCTTGCAACTTCGGCGGCAACTCCATGATCTCATCATCCACGACAT
>JAKBXD010000291.1 GCA_021840785.1 Pseudomonadota bacterium | reverse complement strand
GCCGGCCGGCGTAACCGTTCCACGGGCGCGATCACGCGGGCGCTCTTGAAGGAGATCGGGCGGCGGGTATAGCAATCGCATAGCTGAGCCATAGCATGCTCGCGCGTAACTCGTTGTTGTATAAGACTGTCGGTAATACCGACAGTCGATTCTGTCTAGCAGCGCGGATGCGGCCCTGACGGCCAGAGCCGGGTACCGCGGTCAAAGGTCCGTTTTCCGGACCTTTGCGCAAGCTGTGGATTTGTAAGGCTTAGACGTTTTTCGTCCAAGCGACACAGGGCCAGGGCAGTACCTCGATGTCAAAACCACGAAAAACGTTGTTTTGCGCAAAATCCACAAGATAGCGGCCCTCAAAAACGAGAGGCGGGCACAAGCCGTTGTGATTCGTAAGGCTTGGACGCAAAACGTCCCCGCTAAGCCGTGATCGTGGACGCCCAGGCGCGTCGGCGCCACTCATTCAGAGCGCGGCCGTCCAGGACCGCGAGGACGGGGGAGCCCAGGTGTCTCGCTCTGGATGAACGCGTACAGTTGCTCATTGCTTCACCGCTCGCGCGCGCGAACCGCACGGGCCGAGATCGCTACTTTTAGATGAAGACGTTATTTATGGAAACAAACCACTCAGCTAGCTCTCTGATCTTCTTCTGCCGCGCACTGGTGAATACCCCCCACACCTGTCCGTGGTACGGATTATCCGGCGTTGGGTCTGCGCCGACCTGGAAGCCAAGGTCCCGTACTTGTCCTGCCTGAAATCGTATAGCACCAATCCACCGCTGCGTGATTACGTATTGCGCCGCGTTCAGGCCTGCTTGTTCAATCTTATTCTGTAGGTCAACCGATATTTCGCCACGAGATGATTTGAAAGCCATGGACGAAATCCTACGGCCCCCAATCTTCTCATCTTCCACTATCCAGTCAGCCGGTATGCGCCTGATCAACCAATGGTCATGCTGAATGCCAGGATCATTATACGGAATCATCTCGGCATCATTACGCTGCGACTGCGTTGCCACTCGTTGATTCCACAGCTATTGCCATGACCCAATCTACAGCGACCGCAAAATCTGTTTTCAGGTCTTTACTAATGCTCTCAGCCCCGGTTCTTTCAAACCAAGCGTGCACGTCGTTTGGCGCCTTTATATGCAGCTCGAGATCGCCTTGTTGGGTATGCCATTCAATCTGCAGGTCTCCCTCTGACCCGGGGACGATTTGCGGTGGGCGCGCTTCTGGAGCACAGATAACGTCCAGCATGGCAAGAGCAAAGCTTGCATTTACCAGAGACACTGGCTGTCCGTAGTAGCCGTCCCACCCAGGCGGTAAACGCACTAGCTGTTCCAATCGCTGGATCGCTTCGTCGCTCCAGCTGTTTTCTGTCAGCGTTACCGGTACCCTGGTTCTCGTCCCAGAAAACTTAACCACCGATTCAGCCGAAAAAACCGACGCACTTTGGCTGCCCATTATTGAGTTCGCTCCCATTGTTTATGTGCTGCCTCGGTAGTGCACTCCGCGAATTTACGAACGATCCGCTCACGTCCTTTCGATAAAAACTCAAGCGCCGAACGCAAGTCACTACCTTCCGGAGATCCGCGCACAGTCAGTGTTAATTGAATGATCTTCTGCCGATTTACCTTCACTCCAGTGGTGACCTCACAAATTAATCGTGCGAATGGCTCTCCACTACTGTTTCTGATTTCATCATTTAAAGTGATCGAAAAGTTATCTGGATCGTCCTGCCTGTTAAATTGTAGGAATCGAATCCAGTCAGACGCGTTAAGATCCGTGTCTGGGCAAGGCTCAATGTGATTAATGTACGATACCTCGCACTGATTGATGGCGAGTGTCTGAGGAGACAGTTCATTAACATAATCCTGGAACCGCTCGATCTCACCCTGGAACCTCTCGAGCATTGATTCGAATCGAGGGTACACATTTTTTTCGTCGCCGACTTTGCGCCAATTATGAAGAAGGCGGTCCCTCTGAAACTGAATAAGTTCCTCTCCATTAGGGCGTAAGAACCAGTACCGGTTGTGAGGCGGACCAAAATTAAGGCTAAGGTGCCGGGACGGCAGACCGAACGTTTCAAAGGTGGGAGGCAAGCTGCTATGCTCCTCAACCTTCGGGTATTCGCTGCGAAACAACTCCCATACCTGTGCGGCATAGATCTGCTGGTATCTTGTGGGAGGCGCAAACTGAACGCCAACCACAACCTCATTTAATGGAGGTTTGCGAAAGTCTGGAAGGTCGTCTGGTCGCATAAGGTTATTTGGCACGTAGCGGTCTCAGTATTCTCCACACAACCATGCTGATCGGCGTCACGAAAGGGCGGCATTCGTCTCGGCCGCAGGAACCATTTCTCGATTGTATACCAATTGCCCCGAATACACCTCAGCCCCGCCGCCCACCAAATCTTTGGCCTTGAGTATACCTTGACGATCTGCACAGTGTCAGCGCCGCTGTGGAGAGCGGCACCCACCGGGGTATGCCGGCTTTGCCGCCGTTTGTGACCGGCACCAACAAGTACCCGGGCGTCATTGCTACCCAAGCAGGTGGTGTGGTCCACTCTCTCCCAGCGCATGGCGGCGATCTCCCCGCGGCGCATCCCGGTCTTAATGGCCAGGCAGTGATGGATCAATCTCCCCGCCATAGGTGGCGGCGGCTACCTGACGGCGGGCTTGCTTGTCGAGGCAGCGGCCCCGGTAGTCGGCGATGACCGATGAGGCGTGGGCAGCCAGGGAGAGCTTGCCGATCCGGTCGGCGCCGATCTGCCGGAATATTAAACGGGATGCCGTACCCGTTGGAAGACGCGGCGTCGCGCCATCCGCAAAGAGGTACAGTCGGCGGGATGGTTTTGCTCCAATTTTGCTCCACTTGCTCCACCCGCTAACGACATCGAACGACATCCTACGACATCATAATCCGCTGTTTTAAAAGACATTGCTCTGTAAGCCCCTGAGCGAAAAACCGTAAAAATTGCACGAATCCTGCACCTTTTATGCCACGTACACCGTTCATCGTGAACCGGTGCTATTGAGATGCGAGGAGTTATGGCCA
>JAKBXD010000290.1 GCA_021840785.1 Pseudomonadota bacterium | reverse complement strand
CGGATTGATGCCCTGGATACCAAATTCCAAGCCCAAATCGACGGATTGCGCTATTGGAGTTGGGGCACCATTCTCGTGGTGATCGCCGCTGCCATAGCCACCATTCTTACCATCGTGTTTCACCACTAGGTTCCTCGTTTTTCAAACACTCATCCTGCCATCCATACGGTTATGCTGCGTAGTACCAAGTCAAATCGCAAAGGCTTCTAAGCCCGGTGCGTCGGTTCCCGTCCTGGATCGCTGCGCTCTCCTCCAGGACGGCCCCGCCCCTCCAGGCTTTTTTCTTCCAGGCTGCTTGTTTTTCATTTCTCGTCTGGCGTCTCGTGTCTCGTGTCTCGTGTCTCGTGTTTGACCCACTTTAGGAGGTGTTCATTTCTATGTTGAATCGCATCATTCTCATTGGCCGTCTCACCCGTGACCCCGAGCTTCGATACACCCCGCAAGGCGTTCCCGTCGCCAGCTTCTCCCTGGCCGTTGAACGGCCGTTTACCAACCAAGCCGGCACGCGCGAAACCGATTTCGTGGATTGCATCGCCTGGCGCAAACTCGGCGAGACCGTCGGCAATCACCTGACCAAGGGCCGCTTGGCCGCCGTCGAAGGCCGTCTCCAGATCCGCTCGTATGAAGCGCAAGACGGCAGCAAACGCCGTGTCGCCGAAGTCATCGCGGACAGCGTGCAGTTCCTGGATCGCCCGAAAGAGGGATCCGCCAGTGCTCCCGCAGACGCGGAAGGATCCGCCAATAAGAAGGAATCCGACGACAGCGTCGTCCTTCCCGACGATTTGCCGTTCTAACCGCTCTGCCTTCTCGGGCGCACGCGGCCTTCGGTCGCCTGCGCCTTTTTCTTCTTTTTAGCTTGTTAGCTTGTTAGCTTGTTAGCTTGTTAGTTTTTTGGAAAGGCAGGAAACCATGATGTATCCCCATCTTTCCACCGAGCCCTGGTCTGTCACCGAACTGACGGCTCGTATCAAGAGCGCGGTCGAATCGCGTCCTGATCTCAACCAGGTGGCCGTCACAGGCGAACTCAGCACGGTCGGCAAGAAAAATGACACATGGTATTTTCTCCTCAAAGACGCACGCTCCTCCATTCGCTGTATCCTGTTCAAATCCGATGCCCGCCATCTGTCCGTGCCCTTAGCCAACGGACAGGCGGTGACCATTACTGGGCGCGTTGGCGTCTTTGAAATGCAAGGTCAAACGCAGCTCTACGTGCACACCGTCACCCTGATCGGAGAGGGTGCCGCCCGCGCCGCCTTGGAAGCCTTATATCGCCGCCTGAAAGCCGAAGGCGTGCTAACCGGACGCAAACGCCCCTTGCCGCTCCTTCCTCAAGGCATCGCCGTGGTCACGTCAACCACCGGAGCCGTCCGCCACGACATCGATCAGGTCACCGAACGCCGCTTTCCCGGGTTCCCGCGCTATGTGGTCGGCACGAACGTACAAGGCACCACCGCCGCCGTCAGCATAGTGTCCGCCTTAAGGCGCGCGGCAGCGTATCCCGTCAGTGTCATTATTCTCGCCCGCGGCGGAGGCTCCAAAGAGGATCTCATGGCGTTTAACGACGAATCCGTGGTCCGCGCCGTGGCAGCATCGCCCATTCCCGTCATTTCCGCCATCGGCCACGGGATCGATCAATCTCTTACCGATCTCGCTGCCGACTACCAAGCCGCCACGCCTTCGCAAGCGGCCGAAATGGCCGTGCCCGTGCTGCAGGATCTCCTGCGCCATCATCGGGATTTACAGCATCGCGCCACCCAAGCCATGGATCGCGTCCTGACCACGCGCCGACAACACTGGACCCTTCTGACCTCCCGTCCCGTGCTCACCGATCCCAGTCAATTGTGGGCGCCGCACCGCCAACGCCTGGACCAATGGCAAGAACGCCTGGATCGAGCCTGGGACCATCAATGGACCACGCGGACACACCATCTCGCTCTGCTTCAACAGCGCCTGGCCGCCTTTGATCCACTGGCTATCTTACGCCAAGGCTACGCCTACGCCAGCGCGGACCTCGAGCCCAACGCGCCCGTGTTAACGGCGGCGTCCGTTCAGCCCGGTCGTCCCTTTGTGGTGCGGTGGCACGATGGGCACGCCTGGGTCACTCCTGACCGCGTCCAATGCCAAACAACCCACCCTGCCACGAAAGAAAGGGGATCATCATGACACCCGAAGATATCGACCACCTCGCTTACGAAGAGTGCATTGCTACCCTGGAAAAAGGAATTGCTGCCCTCGAACACGGAACCCTCTCGCTAGAAGCCAGCATTCAGAAATACGCCGAATGCCAAGCCTTAAGCCAACGCGCCGACCAGCTCTTGCGGAAAGCGGAAGCCCAGATGAGGCCTTCGGAGCCCGCGACCGATCGGGCAGCGGATGCGACCGATATTCCGTTCTAAACCGTGGTCCCGGACCCGTCCACCCCGCCAGGGCCGCGTTGCTGTCCCTTCGGTCCCCCTGGCAGCGTGGACGGGCGCGGGACGTTTTTGCTCCTTGGTTTCTCACTGGTAAAAACAAGCCAACCAAGGAGGGTTATCCCCATGCTGCTCTTCACGGATGACAAGCCCGTCAATTGGGACGTGTATCATCAGGCCACCCCACGCGTTCGAGGAACACTGCCCCGCGCCAAGCGGTCCGCTCAGGGCCGCGAACTCGCTGAGCGCCGATATCAAACCCTGGTCGAAACGGCATCCCGCCCGATTCGATGACCGCACGCATCCTGAGCCCGGTGCGTCGGCCGCCGTCCTGGATCGCTGCGCTCTCCTCCAGGACCGCTCCGCCACCCCGAGCTTTTTTTATGTCTTGTTGCTTGTTTGACCCACTTTAGGAGGTGTTCATTCATGTTGAATCGCATCATTCTCATTGGCCGTCTCACCCGCGACCCCGAGCTTCGGTACACTCCGCAAGGCGTTCCCGTCGCCAGCTTCTCCCTGGCCGTTGAACGGCCGTTTACCAACCAAGCCGGCACTCGCGAAACGGATTTCGTGGACTGCATTGCCTGGCGTAAACTCGGTGAGACCGTCGGCAATCACCTGACCAAGGGCCGCTTGGCCGCCGTCGAAGGCC
>JAKBXD010000289.1 GCA_021840785.1 Pseudomonadota bacterium | reverse complement strand
CGCAGACTGAAGCCGCGGCCACGCGCCGCCGACCCAACACTCCGAAAATGTAGTGGCAACACCCGCACGCGGGCAAATAAACTATTGATATCGAATGTTTTTATAAAACCCACTGTCCAAGTGGGGCCTAATGCCTCTCTTAATGAAATCATAATCAATCAAATCGATCCTAAAGATGATGTTCTAATCATCATCTATCCAAAGAATAGCTTGGCGTCTAAATACAACAAGCATTCGATAAAATGTATAGTCAATGATCGTCTTGTTTCTAAGTCAAGCCAAATAATGGGAAGTATATATCAATCTCCGGGCCTATACGCTTCATTCACTCTGTTGGTATTTCTATTCGTCGGCATGATGTTCATGTCGATCTATTTTATCTTTCCGCAAATTCTACCCTCATCGAATCGTGCTCTAATTGCTTCAGCTCAAAGCAGCTTAGGCCCTGGCTGTGCCATGCGTATCGTTGAAGCCACCAACGAATCTATACACCAAGCACTTCAAATTGATTCACCCGCACTCCTTATTGAACTCAATCATGCAAATCACGTCGCAGATTTATACTCACGGAAAAAGATCGTAATCATGCAATGTCCAACACCTAAAGACACTTTCCCAAATCCACCTTCAAGTTAAAAAATTATATAAAGGGCCGGGAGTGGAATGGCGGCTTCAGAGGCCCAAGGACGGGATAACTGTCGTTCGCTATCGAAGCTCATCCCGGCTCTATCTTGCCCGCGTACAAGCTGCCAGACGCGACAAATTTGCGAAGGCGTCGAACGGAAGTTGAGCCGACCGACCTTAAAGGGGGAATGTTCGTAATGAGCAAAGGCGGAAAGAAAAACCGAGGCGCCAAAGGCAACCGCAACATCAGCATGCTCGACCAGCATCAACGGCACGGCAAGGCCCTGAGGACACCCTTCAACCAGGTGCCGGATATGCACCTGATGTCGTGGCGGGACGACCGTTTGCCTGACATCCTCTGGGCTGTCTTGCTTATCGGCAATTTGCCGCGGGATCGCTGCCTCGCGCTTTTTCGTCAGGTCGTCGATGCGGCCACGTCGCTGCCCAATGAAACCAGGAAGGAGATTCTCCATTCGGGTATCGCGGAGCTGGACGACGCTACCTTCGATACGATGTTCGCTTCGCTGGTGAACAATTGGGATACCCGCGAGATTCTTTCCGCGCTGCTACTGTTCGACAGTCTTCCGGATCGTGCCCACTGGGCCCGCCATTTAGATGCACCGGACCCGGCGCGGTTCACAGTGGTCGCCAGCGCTGTCGCGGCTACGACCGAGCACCAATCACAGGAAGCGACCGATTGCCGCTGGTTCAAGGTCCTCTTCTACGTCCACATGGACCGCATGCATCTTAGCCAAGAACTGACCAACCAGTTGCTGCATTACCCGAATGATGGGGACATGCGAAAGGTCCGGCCCTTGATTCGAGCGTCAGAAGCGGCGCTTGGCGTGATCTTGACCAAAAAGCAGAAAGATGCCGAGTTTCCTCGGCGTTTTTGGCAGGAATGCTGGGACAAGACGGATTGTATACGGGCGCCACGGCGGGGCGTGGCAGAACTGGACACACAGCCCGCCATTAAAGCCCTGGTCACGATGTACAGTGAGGTTGGACACCACTTCATAAATTGCGCGACCACGGAGTTGGATGCGCGCCACGACGCGGTCTTCGGAATGGTCCTTTACGGAATCAATCTCGCGCTCAGTATCAATCGTGGCTGGGCTCACAACCGCATCGAAGGCCGCCAGGCCCTGCGTACCTTGACGGAGGTATATTTGACCTTGGCCTTCCTACGGTCTCGCGATGAGAAGGGTCTTTGGGAAAAATGGCGCAAGCATGGAGTCGGCCAAGCCAAGCTCGCCTTCCTGAAAATGCTCGACCTTCAGGCGGATGAGGTGCCGGACTACATCAGGATTGAAGAGCTGGAGATGATGGCGAATGAAGATGTCTGGCAGGAATTCACTGACATCGACCTCGGCAACTGGGCCGGTATGGATTTGCGCAAGATGAGCGAGGCCGCGGGTGCGAAGGACATTTACGACAAATACTACGGTTGGCCGTCGAGCTATGTTCATGGCCAGTGGGGTGCAGTGCGCGACACGGTGTTCGACCTGTGCCTCAACCCGTTGCATCGATTTCACCGCATCCCGGCTGCACCGCGCGAAACTATGGAGAGCGTCTCGCCCGATTCGATCAAGCTGGTTAACCTGCTGCTCGACCAGCTGACGGCCGCCTACCCGCCGTTCAAGCCTCGAATCCGGCTGAAAAAGACAGAAGCGGACGAAGCAATTCCTGAACCCGAGGCGCCCCCGGAACCTATCGCCAGTCCGGATGAGCCGGCCAGATAGCGCCCCCCCGCCACACGACCACCGGCAGAACCTCGCCGTTGCTCATGTCCGCTGTTGAGAATGGCACCATTTAGGTCGAGCGGCCGAAATAGGGCGCTGAGCCGTTGCAGGCCAACGCCGGCGGATGACCGGTCTTGGTATTCCCGTCGCGGCCTCCCTATGGCCGGGTAGGGTCGAGAACAGAAATAGCGCCTCCTGGATAACCCGGTGAAGGGGCGGGCGTTATTCGCAGACCCGGCCGATGGTCTGGCGGCTGACCTTATAGGTCCGTGCGAGGGATGAGATCGATGCGCCGGAGCCCCGCGCTTCCTTGACAGCGGCTTTTTGCTCTTCTGTTAAAGATGCGGGCCGCCCGATCACTTTACCGCTCGCTCTAGCCCGCTGGACCCCTGCTTGGGTTCGTTCAATCAGCAGGTCTCGCTCGAATTCCGCTACGGCCGCGATCACTTGCATGGTCATGCGGCCGGCCGAACTGGTGAGATCGACGCCGCCCAGGGCTAGACAATGAAGCCGGACACCGAGGCCGGCGAGGGCATCGACGGTGGCCCGCACGTCGAGCGCGCTGCGGCCCAGCCGGTCGAGCTTTGTGACAACGAGCACATCCCCATCTTCGAGGCGATCGAGGAGGCGGCGGAACTCAGGCCGTTGGCGAGCCGCGACGCTTCCCGAGATTGTTTCCATAATGATCCGGTTCGGG
>JAKBXD010000288.1 GCA_021840785.1 Pseudomonadota bacterium | reverse complement strand
GTTAAAGTAATCGTAAATCAAGGCGGGCATATTTTTCCTTCTAAACCCGTCATTGCCCTTCGTTGTCTCACCCAACATATCGCGGCAGAGCGAAGAAATTTCTTGTGGCAAGTGATCGGCTTGCTTCAGTTCGATCTCCAATAGGGTCTTACGACTAGAGTGGATTTCCCGAGTTCCCAACATTTCAGGCTCTTTCTCAAAAGGGAGGATCATTGGCTGGACATTATCGGTGTTTTCCAGTATGCTATTGTTAAATGTTAACCAGTGAGATGGGCGATGGAGCGTCAAACCTGGCCGAATGTGCTGTCCGCCGCTTTAGCGCGCGGATCTTTTTCCCCGAACGAGATTGCTCGGATCTACCAACTGGAAATGGAGGCGCGTACCTTTTTCGAGTGGGCGGGCATCGTGCCGGATTTTCTCGTGTTGCACAACATGGAGCGCGAGGACACCCGGATTCGGTATGATTGGGCGTCTCGGTCGCGAAACGCCGTGTGTCCCCGGTGTGATACGACCAGCCAGACCCCGGCCCACGAGTATGTGGATCAGTCGTGGCAAGACCTTCCCCAGGATGGCCGGGCGGTGTGGCATGACGTGCGACGCCAAAAGTATGTCTGTCGCAATCTGGAGTGTCCGCAGCACGATTTTGTCGAACGATTGCCGGGATTTGCCGCCGAGAAGGCTCGGAAAACCCTCCGGTTCCAGCGCCACTGCGTGGCGCGGGCCTTAGCGAGCGGGTGCAAACCGGCCGAGGACGCGCTCAAGGCCGAGGGGGCGTCGGTGAGCAATGATACCATCTCGCGTTATATCAAGGCCGTAGCGGCCCAGCAAATTGACACCAATCTCATCCGCAATGACGTCCGCGTCATCGCGGTGGACGACATCTACCTGCGGAAGGGGGACAAGTCGAGTGGATGCACGGTGTTTTTAGACGAAGAAACGCATCGGGTGTTAATCATCGTGCGGGGGACGACCAAGGCCGCCGTCACGGCGGTCCTGGAGTCCTTTCCGGCCGCTACGTTTTTTAGTCGGGATCGGGCCAGTGCGTACTCCGCGGCCGCCGAGCAATACGGCAAAATTCAGGTTGCGGACCGCTTTCACCTCATCGAAAATGCGCACCAAGCGGTGCGGGACGCCTTGATGACCCTCATGCCGGCCACGATCTTTCTCCGAAATGGCGCTGGATGGGTGCCCGCCGACCCGGCTCGCCGGCCGGATCGGGTGGAGCCTGTAAGGGTATCGGACGATCAGATCGAAGATCGGATCCGCCTGGCCCACCTGACCCCCAAACAAGCGAAAAAATACCGCCATACGTTGAAGATCTTGGAGTTGGGGAACCAGGGGCTTCGCAGCGCGGAGATCGCGCAGACCTTAGGCATCGCGCTCAAGGAGCTGCAGTCCCTGCGCCGGTCCGCGGTGGACACCGTCGCCACCGTAGAGGCGAAGATCCATGCCCACATTCAGCAAGCGAATGACGCGCAGCGTCAACGGACTGCCCGGGCGGAAGCCCGACACCCCGAGACTCTCCGGCCGCGGGCGCGGCCGTCGCAGAACTCCATCGTGGAACCCTACCGCGATATCGTGATTCGCGAGATACAACGCGGAGGGAATCACCGAACGATCCATCCGCTTCTCCAACAGCAAGGGTTTGCCGGGAGCGCCAATACGGTCTACCAGTATATCCTCAAGCTTCGCCAGGAAATTCCCGAGGCCCTGCACCCAGTGGCGGTCACCCCGCCGGCAGACCTTCAATTACAGCAGATCGCCCGAAATACGGTGTACAAAGCGGTGCTGAAACGCGCGGCCGACACGCGCCCGACGGAGGCGAAGTCCGAACCGAAAGCGGCTGCTCAGCCGGCGAAGAGTTCCAACAAGCCGCCGGTTCAACACCCTAATTCTAGACAATACGCGCACGACTAGACCCGGGGCCTCTCTGGGCACGATATCAAGGGCCAGGGCCAGAGGGTTGTGGCCTGGGCGTTTCAGCCTATCATGCCCAGCACTCCGCATCTAGTCGTGGTTCTCTAAACCTTACGGTTGTCCACGTGTCTTAGGGGGCCTTAGAGATCTCCATGCGGCCATCTACGAACGCTTAGGTTGGCGCATAGGTTGGCGCAAGGTCCGATTGATCCTCGACGGGTTTCATTTAGAGGAAAAATGTAAAGTCGACTTGAGCCTCGCCCTCAAGGGGCGTAAGATCCGCAACACGGTTCTCGACGACTTGATACCGCTGCTCTGGCTGGGCCAGCTCGATGACGCCATCGCCCGTCTGCGCGCGATCCCTGTGGGTGAGATCAAAAACTCGGACTCCGTTGACCAGCTGATCGGGTATGTTGAGCGCAATCGCAGCCATATCCCGTGCTATGCCTTGCGGGAGGCCTTGGGCCTCCGCAATTCGAGCAATGCGGGCGAGAAAGCGAAAGACCTCTGTGTGGCTCGTCGGCAAAAACACAACGGGATGAGTTGGTCGGAGGACAGGTCGGTCGCGTTAACGAGCGCCACGGCCTTGATCCGTAACCACGCATTGCGCACTTGGTGCGAACACGACCGCCTCGAGTTCAAGTGGGTGGCTTAACCGCACTAGCAACACTCGCGGGCCGGAGGCAATTGTACAGGTCGAAAATTCTCATTGCCGAATCTTTGCCATGAGTGTTCCTCCCAGGCAGTGAAACGTCTCCCCTAGCGTGCGCCATCGATCCGGAAGATTCCTTTACCCTCCGAATTTTTCTCGAGTCCGGCCGGGCGTTGGAGAATCGGGTTCTAAGGCCGAGATTTTGGGCAAAGGGCCGACACGGGATGACTCGTCATCCCGAACGACCGTGCCCGAGTACTTCCTCGAAGCATGGGCGGGCCATTTCGTCCGGGCATTCCGCCATCCATCCAGCATCCAATGGTCTACCACGGCTATCCGTACCAGACCATTGGATGCCGGCGCTGTGTAGGTCGGTCCAATCCCCACGCCCAATGATTGGGGGGAATTTTCATCAAGCCCCGCCACGGCGTGTGAAACCCCCATGTTTTCGTAAAAAATTTTGGGGAAAGTCAAATTCTTCTGGCCCGAAACCCCTTGCTCAAGG
>JAKBXD010000287.1 GCA_021840785.1 Pseudomonadota bacterium | reverse complement strand
CTCGCGAACTGAACCGCAAGGAAAAGGCCTTGGCGGAAACCGCCGCGCTTTTGACACTCCGAAAAAAAGCCGCGGCGATCTGGGGGGAGGACGAGGACGCATGATTAGCACCCCAGATCGCCAGGCCGCAGTCAGGCTCATCCAGGAGGCCGTGGGAAGCGGCGCCCGTAAACGGCGCGCGTGTGCAGAGCTTGGGCTCACTCTGCGCACCTTCGAGCGCTGGACGCGTAACGGAGGCGTTGCCTCTGACTCGCGGCCCGTGGCCGTGCGCCCGGTACCCGCCAACGCCCTTTCGGCCGAGGAGCGCACAGAGGTCCTTACGGTCGCGAACAGTCCGCGCTTTGCCGATCTGCCACCCACGCAGATCGTGCCCCGACTGGCCGATGAGGGCCGGTATCTGGCCTCAGAGTCGACCTTCTATCGCCTCCTGCGGGCCGAGAAACAGCTCACACACCGAGGGCGGGCGAAGGCGCCGCAAGCCCGCTCTGTGCCCCGCCATTGCGCCACCGGGCCCAATCAGCTCTATGCCTGGGATATCACCTATTTGCCGGGGCCCATTACGGGGATGTTCTTCTTTCTCTACCTCATCCTCGATGTGTATTCTCGCAAGATCGTGGCCCACGAGGTCCACACCGAAGAGTTGTCCGATCACGCGGCTGTGCTGATCGAACAGGCCGTGCGCCGCGAAGGGGTCGCGGGCCAGACGCTCGTCATCCATCAAGACAATGGCAGCCCCATGAAGGGATCGACGTATCTGGCCAAGCTCCATGAACTCCACATCACGCCGTCCTATAGTCGCCCGGGTGTCAGTGACGACAATGCCTATGCCGAAAGCCTCTTTCGCACCGCCAAATATCGACCGAACTACCCGGGCGCTTTTGCAAACCTTGAAGAGGCCCAGGCCTGGGCACTCGCCTTCGTGCGTTGGTATAACCATGAACACAAGCACCGCAACCTGAAGTTCGTGAGTCCCGCGGAACGCCATGCCGGGGTCGACAGTACGATCTTCCAACACCGCATCGCGGTATATGAAAAGGCACAAGCCAAGAACCCGGAACGATGGAGTCGCAACACACGCAACTGGTCCTTACCAGACGAGGTGTGGCTCAACCGGCCCGCTACCGAACCTACGCACCCTCAATCCGAGGCTGCGTGAAAGTTCAGGCGACAACAAGCTTGACAGCCACCGCATCGTGCGCAACACGTGCCGCACCTCCGCCGAAGAGGATGCCCCGACCTTTACGGTGACGACGCAATCAAACCCGCTCCAGCGACAAGCGCTGGATCTGATCGACTAGTTGGCGGTGTAGTCAGAACACGGCCCCCGGATTTCTGCGAAAAGGCTTGAATGCCAAGGGAAATCTGTTCGGGGGAGCTAGCAACTCCAGTCTAAGGCCTGTCGGCGCACCCGGGCTACGGTCTTGCGACCCACCCGCTGGGCGCGGGCCACATCGCGATCGGACTCACCCAATCGCAGGCGTTGAATCACTTGCCGGATCTCGTACATCTCGAACCTCCTGTTACTCATCGCGTCTCCTCTCGAAAAAATCCGAGAGGGTAACGCACCAAGGGGTCCGAAACGGGAACCGGCGACTGGGCGTGGCCTCTTTAGGCCGCGAATCGACTGGCGCCATTAGACCGCGAATGAAATAACTCCATAGAAGCGCGAGTTAACAACTGCAACCAAACAGTGTAAATTCAAGTGCCTACTGTGCGGCCCCTCGTCTCGTTAATACTTGCCGTGGTAAATCACTACCTCGATGTCCGACGATTAACTCCGCGCGCCAGCGTCCAAAAATACTCATCGTCAAACAAAACATTGGTCTAGCAATACCTTCCATAATGTGCAACCTTACCAGATTGTGTCGAAAAACCACGTCAATAGAAAGGCATCGATAAAACACGTCTCTAATTCTTCTAATGCTCGGCATAAGTATAAAAGCGTGATTAAATTCCTTGACGCTACCATACTTTTTGAGCCTCGCTAACACCTGCCTATGCCTTACTTTAAGCAAACATGATCTATTTAGCACCGAATCTCCAACCCTACCGAGGAGATTGCGCATGCGTGTATATTGCTCCTCACTGACGTTTTTTGATTCTAAGTATCCCCATGTATTCAAATATTCATCTAATATAAGAAATGGACCGACTTCTGTATACACATCAGGACACGTTTTTTCGAAATACTCGTGCGCCTCTTCCCATCTAGCCAACATTGCACTCAAGTCGAACTTATTTGTCGACGACGACATGTTCGTCATTCGATAATTATATAATGCACGATTAATCCAAGCCACATTTTCTGCCTCGACCAAACTCCGAATACGAAACAAAACATCAACATACGCGGCGCCTTTGGCCTCAACAAATCTCAAACATTTTTCTGTAAACATGCGCCGCCTGTACAAACCGGACCACACGCTCGCGTGCACAGCCATTTGATTTGGATAATCAGTTATTTTAAATGCACCTTTCGGCGATGTTTTTGAAATAACATCTGCGTAATCACACAGTATTTTATATTCTGACCTATCATTATTTGCTTCATAAAACTCGAAATACGGCGCTTTAACGACATCGACGTCCAGCGATTTTGCGTGCCTATACATTTCTTCCAGCATTATAGATTCAATAAAATCATCGCTCTCTACAATAGATATATATTCCCCAGTCGCGACCTCTATTCCACAATTTACTGCCGCACCATAGCCGCCGCACTTTTTATGAATAATTTTAACTCTAGGATCTTCATTCGCATACAACAACATAATGGCAAAACATTGATCCCGTTCTCCCTCATCAACCAATATAATTTCGATATCTCTCATTGTTTGATTCACAATAGAATCAAGACACTGCATAAGATATGATTCTACTTTATAAATGGGTACAATAACGCTTACTTTTGGTTGCATTTATTTCCTCTGTTGGACAAAGCCATTACATGAAGAAAAGCCTCATAATTCGCGCGATAGGCTGTACTGTCACCGACCGCCCTATTGGAGCCACCCATGATCGGGCTAATGGCGCCACTGGGAAGTGCCGTTTAAGGGGCTCGAACAGGATCTAAGATTGCAGGGT
>JAKBXD010000026.1 GCA_021840785.1 Pseudomonadota bacterium | reverse complement strand
CGCCGCTTCCGGTCCCAGGTCGGCCTCGATGCCGCGAATGGCGAGGTTCATGAGGGCCAGCTTCCAGGTGTTGGGGTTGGATTCTTCCCCATAGACGCTGATGTCGCCCACCTTGCCGCCGTGGGCTTCGATGAACTTTTCCGACTGGACGAACATGCCGCCGGACCCACAACAGGGGTCATAGATGCGTCCCTTGTAGGGGGCCAGCATGGTGACCAAGGTTCTGACCACCGAAGCCGGGGTGTAGAACTCACCGCCGCGCTTGCCTTCCGCGCTGGCGAACCTGCCCAGGAAGTATTCATAGACGCGGCCCAGGGTGTCGCGGGCCTGATGTTCCGCCGTGCCGAGGCCAATGGTACCGATGAGATCCACCAGTTCGCCCAGGCGGCGCTGATCCAGTGTGGGACGGGCATAGCCCTTGGGCAGGATGTTTTTCAGATGGGGGTTTTCCCGCTCGATCTCGGTCATGGCCTCATCGATGCGCTTGCCGATGTCCGGCTGTTTGGCGGCGGCCTGCACCCTGTCCCAGCGGCCCGATAAGGGTACCCAGAACACGCCTTCCGCCGTGTATTCGTCGCGGTCTTCTGCTGCGTAAGTTCCGGCCTCTTCCCGAATGATTTCCGCATGCCTTTGGGCGAAGCGGTCCGAGATGTACTTCAGGAAAATGAGGCCCAGTACCACCTGCTTGTAGTCGGCGGCGTCCAGATGCCCACGCAGCTTGTCGGCGGTGGCCCAGAGCTTGGATTCGAGGCTCTGGTTGGTGTCTTCGCTCTTGGCTTTCTTGGCTGGTCCGCGCGGCATGGTGCTTCCTTCTGTTTCTTTGTGTTGTTATAGCACGGGAAGCAGAATTCGTCAGGCTGTCAGCGGGTGCAGACTGTCATCTGCCACACGGGACACGGGTTGAACCTTCAGCGTGTCGTGTGGCAAGAGTGCTGTTCGATGTCTGGATGCGTGGCAGACCAGATCTTCTGCCTGGGAAACGGCATGAAGATGATCCCCGCAGGCGCGCCATTGGATTTCGCGTCGTTCCGAACCTTCGTTGAAATACGATCCAGGCACTAATCCTAATTCTCCCGATTTGATGGAGATAATGTTGTTATCCCATGCGTTTTGCGAGGTCTTCTGCCTTAAGGTGGGTGTATCTCTTGAGCATTTGCATGTTTTTATGCCCCGTAATGCTGCTGACTTCCATCGGATTAAACCCTTTTTCGAAAAGCCGGCTAGTGGCCTCGTGTCGCAGATCGTGAAATGTTAGATCATCGATTGCGGTGCGTTTAACGGCCTTAATCCAGGAGGATTTCAGGCCATCTTGGGTATATGTCCAGACTCTACCATCCATACGGCGGGGCATGCCCTGTAGTGTGCCGACGGCTGTGTTGGATAGCGGTACGATACGTTTCGAGCCGTTTTTGGTGGTTAACAGTGTGACAGTGTGTCTTTTCAAATCCACCAGATAGATCCCAAGTCATGCCGATGATCTCGCCTTGGCGCATGGCCGTTTCGATGGCAATGGTTACGATATGTGCCAGTTCGGGATTGGTGGCTCGACAGGCATCGAGGAGTCGTTGTTCCTCGTCGTCGACAAGTCGGCGATCACGTCCTTGTGGTTTCTTCGGCTTGCGAACGAGCTCGACCGGGTTGACGAGAGATTCCATGCCCCATTCTTTTCGGGCGATGGTGAATAGGTGGGATAAAATGGCCAAGTGCAGGCTGATAGTGTTGGCTGATTTACCCTCTGATTGCATCTCCCTGACTGTGTCCGCAACGTCCTTGCCCCGAATGGACGCCAGATAACGTTGAGCGATGGGGCGTTGTTTCCAATCCGTAATGCGGTAGGATTCCTGCTTGTGACTTTTCTTGAGCGGCGATACCTCAACCAGATAGCGTTCCAAGGCCTCCCGTAGGGTGGTGGATTCAGCCTCGACGCGGTTCCGCCAGATGCCTCTCACCATTTCTGACTCGACAACCGTAGCCCATTCCAATGCCTCCGCTTTGGTTCGGAATGTTTGGTTCTGAACGGGGTATCCCTTCTTCCGAATAACGAAAAAGGAGTTAGGCTATAATTGCCTAACTCCTTGTTTTATTTGGGGTGGCTGACGGGGCTCGAACCCGCGACAACCGGAATCACAATCCGGGACTCTACCGACTGAGCTACAGCCACCATTGATAGAGCGGAGATCATACAATGGCTAACGTCCGGTCGCAAGGTCAGTAAGCGGCATCAATCCATGAACAGCGAGCTGACGGAATCCTCTTCCGCGATCCGGCGGATGGTTTCGGCCAACAGCTCGGCAACGGACAGTACGCGAATCTTACCGCTGGCTCGGGCATCCGGCCTGAGCGGTATGGTGTCGGTGACGACCAGTTCATCCAGGTCGGACCGTTCGATGCGTTCCATGGCTGGGCCAGACAGAACCGGATGGGTGCAGTAGGCGCAGACCTTGACTGCACCTTGTGCCTTGAGGGCATGGGCCGCTTCACAGAGCGTGTTGGCCGTATCGACCATGTCGTCCACGATGACGCAGGTGCGGCCCGCCACATCGCCGATAATATTCATGACGACGGATTCATTGGGGCGCGGCCGCCGTTTGTCGATAATGGCGAGGTCCACTTCGAGTCGTTTAGCGATGGCGCGGGCGCGGATAACACCGCCCACATCGGGAGAAACCACAATCAGTTCTGGGTAGCTCTGGCGCCAAATGTCGCCTAGGAGAATGGGTGAGGCGTAAATATTATCAACCGGTACGTCAAAGAAGCCCTGAATTTGGTCGGCGTGCAGATCCATCGTCAGGACCCGATTGGCGCCTGCAGTGGTAATCAGGTCGGCAACCAGTTTGGCGGTGATGGCCGTGCGTGAGCGTGATTTGCGGTCTTGTCGGGCATAGCCGAAATAAGGCATGGCGGCGGTAATGCGATTGGCCGATGCGCGTTTGAGCGCATCAATCATGGTGAGTAGTTCCATGAGGTGGTCATTGGTGGGCGCACAGGTGGGTTGGAGCACGAAAACGTCCCGGCCGCGCACATTTTCCAATATTTCGACGAAGACTTCGCCGTCGCTGAAAGAACTCACCTCGGCACGGCCAATGGGAATCTGCAGGAAGCGCGCCACCTGAGCAGCCAGAATGGGATTGGCGTTCCCGCTGAAGACCATGAGATTGCCGTGGGCCATGTGATGTCTTTACTCTCTTTCGCAGGTGGCAAAACAGTCCGAGGACAATTTGGCTGGGGCGCCAGGGATCGAACCTGGGAATGCCGGAATCAAAATCCGGTGCCTTACCGCTTGGCTACGCCCCAATAATCATTGCTCGGCAAGATCGTACAGTGGATGCCTGTTGCATCCACGCACGGACCATGCGCGCCAGGGGGCAGGCACCCGCGCAGCAATTTGTTGTGCGGAAATATTATCCGCTACCAACCCGAAAACACAGGCGCCGCTACCCGTCAAACGAACATCGTGCACGCCCTGATTTTTTAGCCAGCGCGTACCATGTTCGACTTCTGGGTAGCGGGCGCACACCGTAGGTTCCAAGGTGTTTTCCGTCGCCCCGCCGAGAAACGCACCTATTGTGCTGGGCACGTGATGCCGTGTCAATTCAGGGGCGGTGAAAATCTCCCGTGTACTTACGGACACCTGCGGGTGCAGCAGCACATAGTGACTTTCCGGGAGGGCGTCGAGCGCTTGCAAACGCTCGCCCAGACCCTCCGCCCAGGCACCGCGTCCGAAAATAAATACAGGAACGTCAGCACCGAGGCTGGCGCCAATTTCCATGAGTTCTTCGCGGCGTAGACCGGTACGCCACAGCCGATTGAGCACGATGAGGGTGGTGGCGGCATCCGAGGAGCCTCCGCCGATACCCCCGCCCATGGGCAGAAATTTGTCGATGTGAATATGGACTCCTTCATGGACACCGCCGACATCGGCCAGACATTTCGCGGCGCGGATACTCAGATCGTTCGCTTCCGGCACGCCTTCCGGTCCGCCGCTGCGGGAAAATCGCCCGGCGGGGCGCGAGTCAAACTGGAGTTGGTCAGCCAGATCGATAAACTGAAATACGGTCTGCAACTCGTGATAACCGTCGCTGCGCTGGTCGATAACGCGAAGCATCAGATTCAGCTTCGCGGGTGCGGGATAATTTTCGCTCATGGGGCGTTGTGGCCTCCCATACGCCACTGGGTGATGGCAAGGCGTAGGGTGATGCCCGCCGGACCCATGGCTTGGAGCAGTTTGGGCATGCTCAGGCCGCCTACTGGCGCATATTGGAGATAGTGGATTTGCCAGGGGCCGCTGTGGAGTACGGTGGGCAGGCCGGCTGAATTCTGCCGTTCAGTTACCGCCGCGCCGTGCAGGCCAAGCATCCAGTCTGGCAATTCACTCGCGGGTAGTTCGACGTGGAGGACCAGTGCGAGGAGGGTATCCAGGTTGTTTGCTTGTCGTGTCGCGCCATTGGCCAGTTGCAGATGCGCGCCTTGCGGGTCGACTTCGATGCGCGCGACCGTACGGCCGAGAGGGTCATAGATGGAAAGTTCCTGGTGTTGGGGGGATTGCTTCCAGCGGAATCCGAAATCTTTGCTCATTTTCGGTGTGCTGAGAGCGGCCTGTCCGCTGGCTTGCCAATATTTTAGACTGGCGACGACCTGATTTCTCTCGGTCGTTGACAGGATGATGTGAGCGGACGGTTGGATGGGGGGCGTGGTGGCGCAGGCGGATAATACGCCGGTGAGCAGGAGTGCGGCCAGTGTGTGGAGCGGCCTTCGTGCAGGGCGCCGGACGGATGCTCTGGGATAGGGAGTCATCATGGCTGGCGGGCCAGATTGCTTTTGAGGGTGGCATCGTCCGGGTGTTTTTGCAGCGCACTTTGCCAGACCTGCCGGGCATCTGTGTGGCGCCCTAGTGACCAGAGAACTTGCCCGAGGTGTGCGCTCACCGCGGCATTGTCAGGTAAGGCCGTATGAGCCTTCTGCAGATACTCCAGAGCCTGGAGGTTGTCGCCCCGCACGTGCCGCAGCCAGCCGATACTATCCAGAATCTCGGGGTTGTCAGGACTCAGGCTCAATGCCTTGCTCAGTAGCTTTTGTGCTTCGACCAGGTTGCTGTGCCGTTCGACCAAGCTGTAGCCAATGAAGTTGTAGGCTTGTGCATGATCCGGTGCGAGGCGGATAACTGTACGCATGGCTTTTTCCATGGCCGGATAATCTTTCAATTGCTCATAAATGGCGCCTTGCGCGTACCAGAGTCCAGGTTGGTTGGGCATGCGCTGCAAGGCCTGCCTGACTACCTGTAGGGCTTGGTGAAGATGGCCGCTGTCTTGCAGCAGGTTTGCTTCCAGCAGCGGAATCTGTGCCTCATGCGGGCGCGCGGCCGCCAGGGCCCGCAGTTTTTTGATGGTTTTGTCGTGGTGCCCCAACAGATATTCCACGCGCGCGCTGCGCAGCTCTGCCTCAGAATACAGAGGACCGGGATGAATGCGCTGGTACCATTGCAATGCTTCGGCCCAACGATTCTGTGCCTCGTAGAGGCGCCCCAGATAGTAGAGTGGGGCGGGGGACTGGGGCGCCAATTCGCGGGCGCGCTGCAAAGCGGCTTCCGCATTTTTCCAGTTGCCGCGCTCGACGTCCATAAGGCCGAGAGAAAGGATGATATCGGGGTCATCGGGGTTTTGTCGTGCCATGTTCTGGTAGAGGCGATAGGCCTGTGTCAGGCCACCCATTTTGAGGTAGAGCGCAGCCAGATATAGACGGGCGAGCGTGGCTTCCGGGTGGCTGGC
Source organism: Pseudomonadota bacterium (assembly GCA_021840785.1). The sequence goes on along the minus strand of JAKBXD010000026.1, from coordinate 10,545 downwards.
CGTGAAACTTTGAATGCTGTGCAAAGCGGCGGTAGTGCCTTGGGTGGCTTGCTGTGCTTCGGCGAAACTGATGGCGGCTTCCTGCCAGTCCGGACGGAGACTGAGCGCTTTCACCAGCCAGGGGATGGCGTGTTCTGGTTGTTTTTCATCGAGATCGATACGTCCGAGCGCATAATAGGCGGCTGCGGATTGCGGGTCTTTGTCGGCTAGCGCACTCAACAATCGTCGCGCCTCACCGCTGCGTCCGTGGGCCACCAGTAATTCAGCGAGTTGCAAGGTGACCTTCGGGTTGTTGGGAAAGCGGGCAAGCGTGGCCTGTAGTAACTGAATGGCTTGCTCATCCTGACCTGTGGTGAGGAGCAGCGCGGCTTCAAACTGATCTGCTTGGGCGTTCCCCGGAGCGGTCTCGCGCCAGCGTTTGGCAAGTTGCAGAGCACCTGGAAAATCGCCGAATTGCGCGGTGATCTGTGTGGCGCGCCCGAGGACATTGGCTTCTGGCGCCAGTTTGGCGGCTTCCCGCCAAGCTGGAATGGCCAGTTGTGGCTCCCGTTGCACGGTGGCGAATTCGGCTACTAACAGATAGTAGAGCTGCTCCCCGGTCATGCCATCCGAGGCGGGGTCGGCGGCTGCACCTCCGGCGGCGAGGCTGAGTACAATACCTGCCACGATGCCCCCAAGCCTGCTCCTCATCTACCCATTCCCCGCATTTTTTGCCAGCAAGCACAATAACCGCTAGGGACCTGGCTTGCAATCCTGTCCGGTGTCGGCGACAATTCAGCCCCTTCATCGTCGCTCTGCAGGGACGGTCGCTGCTATTTTCTGCCTTGGTCTAAGTCATCATACTGCCCCTATCGCGGTTCGGGAAAAAGTCGCTTTTTCTCCGGAGAACCTTGTTGCGGCCTATCGCTACTTGCTGGAGCAAGGGTTGGCCAGGGAAACCCTGATCGTATCGACCTGTAACCGCACGGAAATTTATGTCCACGGCGGGCAGGGCTACCATCGCCAAGCCTTGCAAGATTGGCTCTGTCACTTTCACGGCGTGGACCCGCGATTGCTGGATGGGCATATTTATTACTCCAGTGATGCGGAGACCGTGCGCCATCTGTTTCGCGTGGCCTGCGGGTTGGATTCCATGATCATCGGTGAGCCGCAGATCCTTGGTCAGGTCAAGGATGCCTATCAGGCTGCTGCGGATAGTGGTGCCGCCGGGCCGGTGCTGAATCGCCTGTTGCATTGGGCTTTCCGCGTGGCGAAGCGGGTGCGGTCGGAGACGGCCATCGGTTCAGCCCCGGTCAGTGTGGCCTATGCTGCCGTGAGCTTGGCCAAGCAGTTGCTGGGTAGCCTGGAAGGCAAGTCGGTGTTGCTGATCGGCGCCGGGGATACCATCGAACTGGTGGCGACTCATCTGCGCGAGCATGGGGTGGGGAGTTTTGCCGTAGCCAATCGCAGCGCGGAACGCGGCCAGCAGTTGGCCGAGAAATTTACTGGCAATGCCCATGCACTGGAGGCCATCCCGGAGCTCCTGCATGACGCCGATGTGGTGGTGAGTTGCACGGCGAGTCTGTTGCCCATACTCACGCTGGAGACAGTCTCCGCGGCTATGCTACGGCGGGCGCAGAGAGATCTGATGCTGGTGGATCTCGCCGTACCCCGGGATATCGCCTCGGAAGTGGAAGGCGTTGAGCAATGTTTTCTCTACACACTGGACGATCTGAATGATATCGCGCAGGCAGGCATGCGCGCACGCCGCGAGGCGGCGGCGGTAGCAGAGCTGATCATCGCCGATGAGGTCGCTGAGTTCCAGCAGTGGCGGGAAAGCCTGGATGTGGTGCCTGCCATTCGTCGCCTGCGTGATCATGTGGAGGAGCGGCGCCAGGAAGAGCTGCAGCGCTTTACGCATTACCTGAATCAGGGGCAGGATCCCTTCGCAGTCTTGGATGCCTTTTCCAAGGCGTTGATGAATAAAGTCCTTCACGATCCCATTGCAACCCTTCGCCAGCCTTGTCAGGATGCGACCAACGAAAGTCTTGTCGCGGCACTCGATATCCTCTTTCATCTCAGCGACGCCGAAGGATGAGTCTCAGCCCGCGTTTGCAAGGCCAACTGGAGCAGTTGGCCTTTCGCTTTGATGAATTAAGTCAGTTGCTGGCGCACCCGAATGTGGCGAGCGATGCGCAGCGTTTTCAAAGTCTTTCCAAAGAGTTGGGAGAAATCGCCCCGGTGCTGGACCTGCTGCGTCGTCATGAGCAGCGGCGGCAGGATCGAGATGACGCCGAGCGCATGATGATGGACGAGCGGGATGCGGAACTGCGTGCCATGGCCAGTGAAGAAGTGGCGGCGGCACAGGCTGAACTTGATCAGCTCGAAGAGTCCCTGCGGGTGCGCTTGCTGCCCAAGGACCCCAATGATGATCGTAATGTCTTTGTGGAGATACGGGCGGGGACTGGTGGTGAGGAGGCAGCACTTTTTGCGGGAGTGCTGGCCCGGATGTATACCCGCTATGCGGAGAATAAAGGTTTTGCCGTGGTTATCCTTTCCGCCTCTGATTCGGAACGTGGTGGTTACAAAGAAATCGTTCTGGAAATCAGCGGCCGCGGCGCTTATTCCCGTCTGAAATTCGAGTCGGGCGGGCATCGGGTGCAGCGGGTGCCGGAGACCGAGGCGCAGGGCCGTATCCATACCTCCGCCTGTACGGTAGCAGTGCTGCCCGAGGTGGATACGGTGAGCGAGATCACCATCAATCCCGCCGACTTGCGCGTTGATACCTACCGGGCCAGTGGTGCGGGCGGGCAGCACATCAATAAGACCGACTCCGCTATCCGCATCACTCATATTCCCTCCGGTTTGGTGGTGACCTGTCAGGAAGACCGTTCCCAGCACAAAAACCGGGCGCGAGCCATGGCACTGTTGCAGGCGCGTCTGCTGGAACAAGAGCAGGAGAAGCAGCAAAGTGCGGCGGCGCAGACCCGGCGCCTGCTGGTGGGTTCCGGAGATCGCTCCGAGCGTATCCGTACCTACAACTTTCCGCAGGGGCGAATCACCGATCATCGTATCAATCTTACGCTGTATCGGCTGGAGGCGGTGCTGGCGGGAGATCTTGACGCCGTTATCGAACCGCTGATCAAAGAATATCAGGCCGATCTCCTGCAGCATCTGGGTGATGACCTCTGATTCGGGCGTAACGCACAATCCATCACGCAGTCTGCGTGACTGGCAGTATGCTCTGCGCGACCAACTACGCGCATTGAGTGATCAGCCAGAGCAGGAAACACGCTGGTTGTTGGCCGCCGCTCTGGGACTGGATGGGGCGGCGCTACTGCGTGATGCGTTGATGCCAATTTCCGCAGAGGAGGAGGCCCGGATTACCGTACTACTCACGCAGCGCCTCGCAGGCGTGCCCTTGGCCTACTGCTTAGGCGAGTGGTCATTCTACGGACTGGATCTGTGCGTGGCTCCCGCGGTGCTGATCCCTCGCCCGGATACCGAGACCTTGGTGACTCTGGCCCTTGAGGGGTTGGCAGAGAATGACGCGGTGCGGGTGCTTGATCTTGGTACAGGCTCCGGGGCCATTGCATTGGCCATTGCCCAGGCGCGACCGCTGGCGGAGGTCTGGGCCGTGGAGCGCAGCCCGGCGGCGTTACAGGTCGCGCGCGCCAATGGTGCGCTTCTGGCGCCGCAGGTGCACTGGCTGGAGGGTGACTGGTACGCACCACTGGATAGCGCCTTGCGGTTTAATCGGATTGTGGCCAATCCCCCTTATCTGGCCGATAACGATTCACACCTTCCTGATTTGCGTCATGAGCCTTGGGAAGCCCTGGTGGCCGGTCCCAGCGGTTTGGAGTGCCTGGAACGCATCATTGCCGGTGCGTATGAGCGACTTTCGTTGCAGGGCGTGCTATTGCTGGAGCATGGCCCTGATCAGGGGAAGGCGGTGCGCGGCCTGCTCAACAACGCTGGTTTCGGTGCGGTGCAAACCTGCCGCGATCTGGCCGGACGCGAACGCGTGAGCAGCGGAATAAGGAATTAACCATGCCCGAATTGCCTGAAGTCGAGGTCACCCGTCTGGGTATTGCCCCCCATCTGCTGGGACAGCGTCTGGAGGGTGCCGTGGTGCGGGATAGTCGCCTGCGTCTGCCGGTGAACGCCGATCTTGCCGGGCGGGTGGCCGGGCAGCGCCTGCTCAATCTCCGGCGACGGGGCAAATACCTTCTGCTCGACCTGGAACAGGGAGCGATCCTGATCCATCTGGGGATGAGCGGACACCTGCGCGTCCTCCCGCAAAGCACCCCGGTGCAGAAACATGATCATGTCGATCTGCTCTTTACCGACGGTCTGTGCTTGCGCTTCCATGACCCGCGCCGTTTCGGCGCGGTGTGCTGGGTTGCCGATCCCGACCGGCATCCGTTCCTCCGGCATCTGGGGCCGGAACCACTAGGCGTCGATTTTACGGAAGAATACCTGTATCGGCGGAGCCGAAACCGACAGGTGCCGATTAAATCCTTTCTCATGGATGCCCATATCGTCGTCGGCGTCGGCAATATTTACGCCAATGAGTCTTTGTTCGCGGCGGGTATCGATCCGCGCCGCCACGCGGGGCGCGTTGCTCTGCCGCGCTATGGGAAGCTGGTGCAGGCAGTGCGCGATATTCTGGAGGCAGCTATTGCCCAGGGCGGAACGACCCTGCGCGATTTTACCCGGCCCGATGGCAGAAATGGCTATTTTCGACTATCTCTTGCGGTGTATGGGCGAGAAGGGGAACCCTGTACGCAGTGTGGGGCGCTGTTACACGATATCCGTATCAGTGGCCGAGCGACGACCTATTGTTCCCATTGTCAGCGCTGACCAGTCGGGAGTAAGCATGAGTGAAGAGCATTTGTTGAAGACATCCCCCATTCTGCAGGGGCTGCGCGCGTTAAATGGTTGGCGGCAAAAAGTGATTGACGGTCTTCATGAAATGGCGGCGCTGACAGCCGATCTGGGTCTGCTGCCCAGTGGGACCATGCTGCAACTGGAAACCTTGGCTTATGAAACGGAGCAGGACAGCTTGCGTATCGCCCTCGTCGGCGAGTTTTCGCGGGGCAAGACCGAGTTGATTAACGCCCTCTTTTTCGCGGATATGGGGGCGCGTCTGCTGCCTTCCAGTCCCGGCCAGACCACCATGTGTCCCGTGGAGATTCGCGGCGCGCCGCAGGGGCGGCCGGGTTTGCAGCTCCTGCCCATTGCCAGCCGTAGCCTCGATGTCAGCATCGAAAAACTCAAAAGGGCGGGGAGCGCGTGGACGCGATTGCCGCTGGTGCTGGAAGAAAAAAACGAACGGTGCCAGGCGTTGGCTCATCTTACGGAAACGCTTTGTGTGGCGATTGAGGATGCCCGTCGCATCGGACTTTGCCCACCGCTCAATCGTACGCCCAAAGACCGCGAGCGCACCATTTGTCCCTCCTGTGGCCTCGGTAAGGTGCTTATCCCGCGCTGGCGCCACGCCCTGCTTTATCTGACGCATCCTATGTTGGATGCCGGTCTCACGGTGCTGGACACCCCTGGCCTCAACGCCATCGGTGCGGAACCCGAACTGACTTTCGGTATGCTCGCCGACGCGGACGCCATTATTTTTGTGCTGGGTGCGGACACCGGCGTTACCCAAAGCGATCTGACCATCTGGGAACAGTATCTGATACGCAATGCGCACCAGAAGCAAATTGTGCTCCTCAACAAGATTGATACCCTCTGGGACGAATTGCGTGACTGGTCTGGGGTGGTGGCAGAAATTGAGCAGCAGGTGGACAAAACGGCGGAGCGGCTGCGTATTCCTCGTGAGCAGGTTATTCCAGTCTCCGGTCAGAAGGGGCTCATCGCCCGAATCCGCCAGGATCAGAAACTGCTTGAACGTAGCGGAATGGCGGCCTTGGAGCGTTCCATTGCGGAGGTATTATTGCCCGCACGGCGAGCGGCCATCCAGGCAAGGTGCCGGGTCTTGGTAGAACGTGCCGTCGTGGACCAGAAAAATCTGCTGCATGAACAAATGAATAGAATCACGGCGCAGATAGAGAGTGTGCGCAGCCTCAAGGATCGGACGGCTGAGAAAGTGCTCGAACTGGTGGCACAACATCAGCGGTTACTCCAAAGCTTTGAGCAAGACCGGCATGCCTTCGAGGGGAAAAAAGCGGCCTTCCGTCAGGCAGTTGAAGAGTGTCTGCTCGTCCCTCTGGCACCCGCTTCCTTTGATCTTGTGATCAGCAACGCCAAAGCGGAGATGCTTTCCGTATGGACGACAGCAGGTATCGTCGAACGTTTCAGACTTTTCTTCGCGGAGGTCATAGCCCATTTTGACAAGGCGCAGCAGGGTGCGCAGCAGGTATCGGCACTGGTGGCCGGGGAGTATCAGGTGTTGCAGAGCCGTTATCGTTTACCCGCCTTGCGGACGGTGCCCTATGCCATTATGCCGCGACGGACGGAGCTCATGGATATGGCGGAAAATTATGAGCGCTTCGGGATGAAGCTGGAGATCGCCGTGAACACCCAAAGTGCCGTGGTGCGTAAGGCCTTTCTGACCGTAGCCAGTCGAACCCGCGATTTTGTCGTCGAAACCAGGCGGGAGGCAGAGACCTGGGTAGATGAGATCATGGCGGTCATGAACCAGCAACTGCAGGTTTTTCACGACAATGCCGAAGAGGAGCTCAACGCATTGCAAAGTATTGCTCAGACCGTGGGCAATATTGATACCCGCATTCAGCAACTACGGCAGAGTCTGCAGATTGTGCAGGAGCAGATGGCCCGTCTCGACCATTACTCGGCGCCATTGCTCCATCTGTTGCGGGAAGCGCTCAGCACTGCCCCGTAAGCCGCAGAAATTTTTGTTTCAGGGTTTCCGGCGACTCTGCATGGTCGGGGTTGCTGAGGATGCAGTCGACGGGGCAGACCTCCATGCATTGCGGGGTGTCATAGTGACCGACACACTCCGTACAAAGATCGGGGTCAATGACGTAGATCTGTGGACCCATGCTGATGGCGTTGTTGGGGCATTCCGGTTCGCAGACATCGCAATTGATGCACTGATCGTTAATGAATAGGGACATCAATATCCTCCGCAAGGCAACGTCATATTCTACTTTTCCGTAAGCTTGGGGTCCATGCCGACACAAAAGTGCTGCTTTAAGGCGGCGGCCACGGAAGGCTGGACGAAGGCGTCCACATCTCCCCCCAGACGACTGATTTCACGCACGAGGCTGGAAGAGAGAAAAGTGTACTGATCGGAGGTCATCAAGAAGAGGGTCTCAATCTGGGCATTCATGCGTCGGTTAATGGAAGCCAGCTGAAACTCATGCTCAAAATCCGATATGGCGCGCAGTCCACGCAGAATAAGATGGGTCTTTTCCTCCTGAAGCAGGTGAATCAGCAGGCCAGGAAAGGGGCGTACCCGCACCCCTGGAATCCCGCCTAAAGTTGCCTTGGCGAGCGCGACCCGTTCTGCGAGAGGGAAAATGGTCGTTTTCGCCGTTTGGGCGGCTACCGCCACCACGACCTCGTCGAACAGTGCGGCTGCGCGCCGCACCAGATCCTCATGACCATTCGTGATGGGATCGAAGGTGCCGGGATAAATAATTCGGCGTTCTGTGTGGGGCTTAGTCATGGAGATGCTCCGGCAAAACGGTATAGAGAGTATGGTGCGAATCGCCGCAGCGGCCGCGCCGATAAGTGCGCCAATGGTTGGGGATGGCGGCGTCATCCCATCGTTCTGCAGCGGAGGTCTCCAGATACAGCCAACCTTCCGCAGCGATCTGCTGACCATTCCACAATATGGGGGCCATCCGCGTAGGCCAGCCTTGGTCGAAGGGCGGATCGGCAAAGATGATATCGAAGGGTCGGGGGCAATGTTGCAGGTATCCCCATGCATCTGTGCCAGCTAACTGCTGTGCCGCTACGCCGCAGGCGGCCAGATTCCGGGACAAGAGTTGGCGGTGTTGTGGGTTTTTCTCGACGAAGACCACTTCGCGCGCGCCGCGTGACCAGGCCTCCAGGCCCAGCGCACCGCTACCTGCAAAAAGATCCAGCACCCGTGCTCCGGCCACCTGTCCTCCCAGCCAGTTGAATAGCGTCTCGCGTACCGCACCCGGTGTAGGGCGCAGGGAACGACCGACTGGGGTGAGCAACCGTCGCCCGCGGTGGCGACCCGCAATAATAGAGACGCTCATATGGGCCGATTCCGCGGCAAGAAACGCCGCTCATGGCGTGGTATGACATTGCACGCATTGTTCGATGTCGCCCTTCGGTGGATAATGAAGAAATTCATAGTGTCTGAGGTTTGCTTAGCCCAATGGTGTTCGACTGGTTCAAGCGTAACAAAAGCCTTCCCGCGGGGGAAACGTCACCCGAAGGGGTGATTTCTCCGATTGTTGTGGCGCCAGCTATAGCAGAAGAGTCCATGCCGACAGAAGCCCTTTCCGATACACCCGGAAAAGGGCTTTTCTCCCGTCTTCGACAAGGCCTGACCCGAAGCCGGGAACAATTGGTCGAGGGCGTGGGGCGTCTGGTACGCGGTAAAAAGGTTATTGATGCGGAATTGCTGGAAGACCTGGAAGCCTTACTGCTGCAAGCTGATCTGGGCACGGCTGCAACCCGGGAAATCATGGACAGCGTGGCGGAGCGGGTACATCGCAAGGAACTCACGGACCCCAACGCGCTCCAGACGGCGTTGCGCGAGTCACTCCTCGACATCCTGCGTCCCCACGCGCAACCTTGGTCGCCCGAGAAGGGGCGCTCCCAGGTATTGCTCATGGTGGGTATCAACGGCGCGGGTAAAACGACCACCATCGGTAAGCTGGCTGCGCACTGGAAGGCGGAGGGTTTCGGTATTGTCCTCGCCGCCGGAGACACCTTCCGCGCCGCCGCCGTGGAGCAGTTACAGGGCTGGGGTAAACGGGTGCAGGTGCCCGTGGTGGCGCAGGGGACGGGCGCCGACAGCGCTTCCGTGATCTTTGATGCGCTGACTACGACCCGCGCGCGCGGCAGCGAGTTGCTCATCGCCGATACCGCCGGACGCCTTCATACCCAGGGTCATCTCATGGAAGAATTGAAGAAGATCAAGCGGGTCCTTGGCAAACAGGACCCGGAGGCGCCACAACAGATCTGGCTGGTACTGGACGCGGGCACCGGCCAGAATGCCCTTAATCAGGTGCGTCAGTTTCACGATGCGATAGGGTTGACGGGTATTTGCATCACCAAGCTGGATGGCACCGCCAAAGGTGGCGTGGTGGCGGCCATTGCCAGGGCCGTGCCCATTCCCATTCGCTATATCGGTGTTGGTGAGCAGGTCGAAGATCTACGTCCTTTTGACCCCGAATCTTTTGTCGATGCCCTTTTTGCGGAGTCGAAGTCATGATCGAGTTTATCAACGTCACCAAGCATTACCCAGGACGGCATCACGTCCTCCGCGAGGTGAATCTGCACTTGCGTAAAGGTGAGATGGCCCTGCTGACCGGGCCTTCCGGCGCCGGTAAAAGCACGCTGCTCAAGCTGCTTCTGCGTTTGGAGGATGTCAGTCGCGGTACGCTGATGGTCAATGGCGTCGATGTCTCCACCCTCGGGCGCCGTCATATTCCCGCCTACCGGCGGCGGATCGGTGTCGTCTTTCAGGACCATAAGCTGCTGATGGATCGCGATGTGTTCAACAACGTGGCGCTGACCTTGCAGGTGGGAGGCCTTACTGGCCGGCAGATACAAAGCCGGGTACGGGCGGCGCTGGAGAAGGTGGGGCTGGGGGATCGGGCGCAGGATTTGCCCGCGGTCCTGTCTGGCGGTGAGCAGCAGCGCGTGGGCATTGCCCGTGCCATCGTCCACACTCCGGAAATTCTGCTTGCGGACGAACCGACGGGCAATCTGGATAACTCCCTGAGTACGGAGATTCTTGATCTTTTCCGCGACTTTCATCACCACGGAACGACCGTGCTGGTGGCTACCCATGACCAATCGCAAGTCAATCGCCTCGGCCTACCGGTTTTTCACCTGGAACAGGGCCGTCTGCACACTCCCGAGGAGGACAAGGCGTGAATCTCCATATCCGTCTGGAAGCGGCAAAAAATGCGCTGAATACGCTGATCAAGCAGCCCGTAGCCACGCTCATGACCGTGCTGGCGCTGGCTATCGTTCTGGCGCTTCCGGTGGGTCTCTTTGCTGCCCTCAACAATCTCCAGCAACTCTTGGGGCAATGGCGGGATCAAGCGCAGATCTCCCTCTTTTTGCACCGGGACGCCTCTGCCGCAGAGGTTCAGAATCTCCAGGTCCTGCTCGAACGCGGCATCGGGGTGGCGAGTGTGCGTTATGTGGGCAAAGAGGCGGCGCTGGCGGAGTTTGAGCACCACGCCGGGATGACGGCGGCCATACAGACCTTAGGTGAAAACCCCTTGCCGGCCTCTTTTGTGGTCGAACTGAACCCGCTGGCACAGAGTCCATCTGCGCTGCAAACACTGGTAGCCTATTGGGGCCGGCAACCGGGGGTAGCCAGTGCGCAATCAGACCTGCATTGGGTGGCGCGTTTGCAGGCGATCCTTG
>JAKBXD010000286.1 GCA_021840785.1 Pseudomonadota bacterium | reverse complement strand
CGTCAGCCCTGGCGCCGGTGACGCTCACCTTCTTGACCCATGAGGGTGGAGACATGGGCCGGCGGCTTGCCACCCGAATGAAATGGCAGTCTAGTGGCTGGATGGTGGGAGGGATTTTGGGAGGATGGCTCGACTCGCTGTCTCACCGGGCGTTTCCGGATATGATGCTAGTGCTTACTGCCTTCATGGCGATGGAGGTTCTGCTGGCGCTTCGGTCGTCACCGGTGATCCTGCATTTTCGACAGGATGAGCTGGCCCACGTGTCCCCGCATTGGCTTGCCATTTTGTTGGTCCTGCCTTTTTTTCTGGCGTATGCTGGCAATGAGGGGTTTTTCACCAACTTTAGTCTGTACCTGCACGCGGTGCAGGTGAGCCCGGCTTGGGTTGGGTGGAGCGCCGCCATCAGTACGGGGCTTGGATGGGGATTGGCGGGGTCCATTGGACGCTGGACGGACCGCATCGGGGGAAAGACGTTGCTCCTAGGGGTGTTGGCAGGTTACGCGGGCATGTACCTCGCCATGTCGCTTACGGCATCCGAAGCGGTGGTGATCGTGGCTTTTTCTCTGCCGCTCTATCCGTTCCTCAATATTGGCATGCAGCGGGCAGCGGCGGAGTCGCTGCCAGGACACCAGCATGGAGGGGCGATGGGGATCATCAATGGGGCCACCGGCCTCGCCACCTTTGGCGGTGGGATCACCATGGGGGCGGTGAATAGCTGGGTTGGGGCGGGCGGCTTGCCGTGGGCTGCGGTGGCTTTGGTCGGGACGGGGCTTGTCGCCGCCTTGGGTATTTACCGCCTGCTGGGAATTAGACCAAGGGAGATGGGAGCATGACGGGAAGCCTACTTGAGATCGTCAATATCCGAACGGGTGCCCGGCGCGTCGTTCATCGTTTTGACGGCGTGATTGAAGCCCCAAACTGGACGGTGGACGGCCGCATGTTGATTTTCAATCGGGCCGGCAAGCTTTTTGCCTGGGATTTGGTCACAGGGATCGAGCGCCGGATTTATACGGGCAGGTTAGAGCATCTGAACAACGACCATGTGCTCTCCCCTGATGGAAACGCTATCGCCTTTAGCCACCATAGCGCTGATGATGGGATCGCCCGCATCTATCGGCTTCCCCTCTCGGGAGGAGAGCCTGCGCTTGTCACCCGGGAGGGGCCGAGCTATCTTCACGGGTGGTCCCCTGACGGGAAGCAACTGGCATATTGCGCGGAGCGGAACGGCCAATTCGACATCTATATCATGGATGTGTACGGGAGGGAACCAGAAGTCCAATTGACGTTTACTCCGGAGCTCGACGATGGACCCGAATTTAGCCCCGATGGCGAGCATATTTGGTTCAACTCCGCCATGAAGGGTCCCATGCAAATTTGGCGTATGGCCCGAGACGGCAGCCAAGCGATGGCCATGACCGATGATCCCAACACCCATGACTGGTTTCCTCATATCTCGCCCGATGGTACCTGGGTGGTTTACTTGAGCTATCTCAGAAGTGAGGTCAGGGCATCCAATCATCCTCCAGGGCAGTCGGTGGCCATCCGCTTGATGCCGGCATCCGGGGGGCCATCTAAGACGCTTTTGGAACTCTACGGCGGCCAGGGAACAATCAATGTCAACTCTTGGTCTCCCGATAGTCAGGAGCTGGCCTTCGTAAGTTATAAGCCTTAGAGGACGGATTGGGTGGTCGGCCTTCGTGGTCTAGACGGGCCATCCTATTTGTGATCCCTTTAAGACGCGAGGTCCCTTCGTATAATGAAAGGCATTGGAGGGGGTCTTTGTGGAAGTGAGTGACGCGCTCTACCAAGCGGTATTGCTGCGGAACAGCACATTTGACGGTATCTATTTCATCGGCATCAAAAGCACGGGCATTGTCTGTTTCCCGTCGTGCCATTCGCGCACCCCCAAGCGGGAAAACATTCTGGTGTTTTCGCGGGTGAAGGACGCACTCCGTGCCGGATTCCGTCCCTGCAAACGATGTCGTCCCGATAGTGGCGAAGATCAGACGCCGGACGGGTCGCTTGCATCTTTCGCTGAAAAGTTTCTGTACGAGTCCTTTCCTGAGCAGGTGTCGCTTGCCCAGGCGGCCGAGCGCCTCCACGTGAGTCCGCGCCAATTGTCTCGGACGGTGCGACGGGTCTGGCAGATGTCCTGGCATGAGCGCCAGGACTTGGTTTGGCGCGATCGGGCTTCTCGTTTGTTAATGAATCGCCGGATGTCCGTTGCCGACGCGGCGCGCACGCTCCACACCACGCCGTCGTATTTCACACGGCGGTTTCTGAAGCTCACCGGGGAGACGCCGGGATCCTTTCGGCACAGGCTGGATGGGGAGGAAAGGGGATGATGGCCCTGTTTCAGGGCGTAGTGTCATGGGAGGAATTAAGTTTTGGGTTGGTGGCGAGTGAGCAGGGGCTCAGTGCGGTAATCCTGCCGTATGCATGGCAAGGTGCCCAGCATCCGGCTCATGGGCTTCCTGAAAACCCTTCACTTCTAGAGCCCTATTGCCACGCTTTTGAGGAGTACTTTAGGGGCATACGTGACCCTTGGGACCTGCCCCTCGATATCACCGGAACCAGCTTCCAAAAGGAAGTATGGCGGGCGCTTTGCCACATTCCTTATGGCACCACGCTCAGTTATGGGGCATTGGCGCAAATGGTAGGCCGACCACGGGCCGTGCGAGCGGTGGCTCTGGCGGTGGGTAAGAACCCGCTTCCAGTTGTCCTGCCGTGCCATCGGGTCGTCGGGTATGATGGAACGCTCACCGGATATCGCGGCGGACTCCGCCTGAAGGAGCGCCTCTTAGCCTTAGAAGGGGTACAAGGAATTGCCCCTAAAGGACATCTGCGGTTTCAGTTTTAATCGGTTCCCCTCTCCCAGGTTTTTTCGCCCAAAGGTTGTGATCGGTCGCCCCCTTTCCGCACCGCCTTTCGACAAAGCTCCAAATCTTGGGTATTCTAGAAATGACTAATCGGGGCAGAGACGTAAATCATACCAACAGTGTATTGACGATGGTGGGAGGCGGGGAAATGGCAGAACGCATACGCATTTTGGTGATTGGTGGAGGGTATGCGGGCTTGGCGTTCATTGGT
>JAKBXD010000285.1 GCA_021840785.1 Pseudomonadota bacterium | reverse complement strand
CATGACGACATAGGCACACTGTCTCAAAATTCTCATGCCTATCCACCTTTAACAACAAAAAGTCCCAAACAAGGAATCCCATTAACTTAAACTCAACACGAAAGGCAGGATAAGAAACGATGAAAATAACTCTTAAAAATCTAAACACTGGAATGGGTATAAAGTACCATCGTACTTTTATTTTCTGCCACGCCCATCGCCCAAGCTCAATCTCCTGCGCCCACATTATGGATGGAAGACTCCCGTCCCGGTGTAGGCTATTACTATGGAGCAAATGCAGGAGTAGTCGAAGGCCTAGCGTCTCTAGGATGCAGCGGATCCTGCTACAGTCCCTCAAGTAGAAAACCAAACGGTATCGTGGGTTAATGCGAATCGTCAAACCATCACAGAAATTTCGCGCCAGTCATGCTGCGCAAGCATTATCGATATGCCTATGGGAAGTCCAGGGCGTGGCCACGTGCCATCCGAGCTGTTGTAGCTCACACCCACCCATCTCAACAATCCCCACATGTTCGCCTACGTCCGAAAGCGATGCCGTGGCCAGCGCCTCGTCGACAAGGGTCTGACCGTTCGGGCCGATAATCGTCAGTCGTGGCGTCACGATTTCTTTTTGTGTCCCCAAAATAAGATAGGCCGGGTTCGCATAGCATCACAGCACAGTTTTTCGTGATGGTGCCGTCTCTTGCATAGGTTGACGGAGGTGGCGGATATTTTTGCAGTGGTAGGGGCGATTGCGGCGATAGCGAGCACACGGTACGTCAGCCAAGCCCAATCTACGATTTCTGATGTGAAGTAACTTATGATTGGCAATCAAGTGCAAGTGCAGGCGTAATCCCAAGAACAGGAACAAGCTCAAGCCCAAACCATGGTCACTAACGTCCACGTAGTCCCCAAGTGGTTCACAGGCGGGTCGATGGGGGATCAGCCACAGACCGAATCGACGCAGAACCGTCCGGACGTACCGTTGATGCCTGACGCGGTGCAGCCCCATTCTTCGGCGCCACCGTAACGCTTTGGGGTGCGGCGAAGAACGCGCGTCCGGCGAAAGGGATGGCGCGAACCACCAATCCTCTCTTGGAACGCGCCGAAATCGGCACCAATATTAACCTGGTCGCGACCAGAACGACACTAGAAAACATTTCGTGGCAACAAATATTCGGGACATGAGCTAGTGTTAGGACCGACAAGAAATTCGGTACGAACTCGGGGCCGGCCGCCGCGAGGATCCCGACGCACGATGTCTTGTGCGACGGAAAGTTCGGAACTGGCAGCTTAAAAACTTAGTTACAACGACACCACTGCTTGGTATCGTAGTGACCTAAAGTCGTCCCGTGCCCGTCCCCGTACCGCGTTACCCATTAGGCGCATACGGACAAAATCCCGGCGCATGGTTTCTTCTCCGCATGCCTAGTCGTGGAACGTTCGATAGGTGAGGCGCAGACGACCGGGTTATGGTGCAAACCAACGATTTTAATAGGGGACCCATGTTCGCAATGTAGGGGGACGAATACCTGGCTGAGACGCTCCCCAACTCTCCTACCACAGCAGGATCCCAGGGTAAATTGGCGAGTATCAATGACGACGAGTTCGTTGTTGAGAGGTACGTCGGCCTGATCCCTGACGATGAATAGCTTTAACGGTTAGCCCAGGTATCCCCGGTTATCCATTACGCTTTAACCATACTTCCATACGTTCAGCCGATCGACATCGACATCGACCACCGGGTGTGCCTGGCTTTTGTGAGGAAGCTTATTCCTTAAATGGGGGTTGCCGGGACAAAAAGATGTTAGCGGGACGGATGTCGAAGAACTCCTCATCACAGAAAGTCTGCCGACCGATAAGGAGGAGCTCCATGGTCATGGTTCCTCAACCACGGCCGCAATCTCTGTCTGTTGGCCCATCAAGACCGGCAGGGATGGGGAGATGAGGCATGAGGCGCGCCATCGTTCAGCCAATATCATTTTGGTCAATTCCGTGACAAGTCGATATAATGGGGAGGACGGGAGGCGATGAGATGGAATGGGATCAATTGACCATCGAGGCTCAAAACCATCACGTACCAACGCTTTGGCTATTTCGAGAGCGATTTCAACAAGCTGTATTATACGGCATGGCTGAACAGAATGCCTTTTCTCATCTTGTGTTTCAAGGCGGAACTGCCTTGCGCTTATGCTATCAGAATCCACGGTTTTCGGAGGATTTGGACTTTGTTAGGCGTCAACCACATGGGCGATTGGATTACAGTGTTGTCACATGGGACGCGCTAGTTGAGCACTTGCAGAATATTTTTCCATGGGTACGCGATTTGACAACGAAAATCCAAAAATCCACTCCAACTTTGTCTCGTGCGATTCTTTCTGGACGGTTGCCCGATACGACTTCATTTCGTGTCCATTTGGAATTGGCAAACGTCCCAGCCTACGATGTTGCCAAGGATCTTTTTCCTTGGCAGTCGAAAGTCCCCAAGAGATTTTTGCCGACAAGGTGGTAGCTTTAGGATTACGCCCTTACATTAAAGGCCGGGACGTGTGGGATATTGCTTTCTTGCAATCTCGTAAAATCCTACTACCAATCGAACTGATCCCTCGCAAGTTGCAGGATTATGGCGCTGGTGCCGCGACATTTCGAACCAATCTAGAAGAACGAGCGGCCTTACTACAAAGCATTGAGACGCAATTGCAACTTCGCGATGAATTAATGCGGTTTGTGCGACCCGATCAAGTTTCATCCACAGATGCGGAAAATGCTTGGGTTGGAATGGCGCAAAGTAGTGCACGATTACTCAATTCGATTCGAATAAGTTCTACGTTACCACGACCCGGAGGACCGTTTCTATGAATACGACAAAACAGCTAGAAGACTGGATCCGCACCTTTGCGCCGCGCTCGCCCCTGGTTTCTCTTCAGGCTGCCCAACGCGGATTGGGATGGTCGTCTGAAACCCTGAACCAAGCACTGACCGCATTATCTGAAACGGTGCCGTTCTATGCGGACCATCGGCAGTGGGTGAATCCGTGGGCTCCTGTTGGTCCCGAGGAGCTGGTCGCCCATCTGTTCCCGTGCGGCTATTTATCAGGGGAATGGGCCTTGTCGTGGCATGGG
>JAKBXD010000284.1 GCA_021840785.1 Pseudomonadota bacterium | reverse complement strand
GTCAGCGGGAGAAGTGAAAAGTTGCGTCACGCACGCGTCCGACTCACCAACGTGGAAGACGGGCCGCGCAAGCTCGATATGACCAAAATGGCCGGGACAGTCGTCGGGCTTCTCCCGGCACGTCGCGCAAATGCTGCCGCGGTCGATGGAGCCCAGTTTGGGGTCGTTCAGGCCACGCTCGCGCGGCCGCTGTCTCTGCTCGTCCATCGTCTCTGGGTACTCGATGTGGCAGACGGACATATTCTTGATCTCTTCGGGGGAGAAGAGGCCGAACTGGATCTCCTGGACCGTCTTGAGCGGCGCCTCAGAGTAGGGGAAGTGGAAGTTGGACATGGCTGCGGTGGCGTATGTCGCTGATGTTCCCGGGTTGGGTGTACGTGCGGCTTCTTCGCCTTTTCGCAGCGCACTCTCGCGCCTGAGGTCGTTTGCGTTGACGACTCGCGTGCTCGTTCCGTCACTGCCACCTCACTCGCACACGCCGCCCAGCGCACCCCTATCCGCCGCGCGACCTCACTGAGGACCGCCTCCTCACTCCGAGCGCCCTCCACACCACTCACTTACTCGCCAGTCTCGATATTGCGTGCCGATGATGCTGTTCGTGACGGTGGCGATGCGCGCGCTGCGCGTCTGCCGGATGGAATAATGGGAAGGGCGGGTTTTGCGCCCGCTCGGGGTGGCACGTGCCGGCGGTTGCGTTTGAAGGAGCGTAGACGTTTTCCTGAGTGGTGGCGACTCAGTACTGGACAGTATCGCGAGTATCCGGACGATGGCTGATGGGTGTGGCGGGTGGAGGTGGTGTATGTCGCGGTGGAGGCGAGGGTGAGAGACCGGCCGCTGCCTACAAGATCCCGAACCACCGCGGCTGCTCCCGCTGCATGAGTCAGCCCCTCCGCACTCACCCAAGCGGCTCTGCGACGGTGCGACGACCGCGCGAGTCATCCCGTGCTGCATTGACGTTCTCACTTCACGGAGAGTGCGTGGGCGGAGTGAAGGCTCCTATATGCGCTGGGTGGGTGGAAGATGGACATGGCTGGCCAAGGCCCTTCCACATAGTCCACGGAGTAAGTAGCTACTTGCAGTCCAACTGCCCAGTCCAACACCAGGCAGCCCCTTCCTCCATCACGTGCCTGCACGTTTCCTGACCACATACGACTCACATAGACACAGCACAGTCGAATCCTCCGTCACCGGGGTCGCCTCCGAATTCGCCTCCAGGCCGGCTGGCTCCGTCGCGCCAAGATGAATCTCCCACTGACCGATCCGGTGAGCGCTCCGTCCCCCGCCGCCGCCCCGCCTGTCGCTCTTTCCCAAACTGACGCCGAATGCGGCAGCTCCTCCTCGCGCAAGATATCCCCGAAACACTGACCGCCCGCCTCCGCTCCTCGGGCCAAGCAGTCTGTCTCCGCTTCTCCCATGCCGGCGACCTCCTGGCAAGCGGCACGGCGAAAGGCACCATCGCCATCTTCGACCTGGAAACCAACGGCGTCGCCCGCAAACTGAAAGGCCATACGCCCGGCCGCACGGTCCAGTCGCTGTCGTGGGAGAAGAGCGGGAGGTACTTGTTGAGTAGCAGTATTGATTGGAAGGTGATACTGTGGGATCTGCAGGACGGGAGTAGACTCCGTGTCGTGACTCTCGGCGCCCCAGTGTATATCGCGGAGCTGCATCCGCAGAATTATCTGGAGGTCGTGGCGGCGCTGTACGAATACCGCCCGGTCTTGGCGGACTTGACGAACAAGGACCAACCGGTGCAATATGCGCTACCAAACCTGCCCAAACGCGCCCCCCACGAAATGGACGCCAACCCCGAGAAAGCAGACGCCAAACACTTCACCACCGTCGCCGCCTTCACCCCGACCGGCTCGCACATCATCACGGGAACCACCAAGGGCTGGCTGAACGTCATCTCCACCACCACAAAACAGACCATCTACTCCACCCGCCTCTGCACCAAGCCCATCCTCCTCATCCGCCTCTCGGCCTCTGGACGCGACTTACTCGTCAACGCCTCCGACACGATCATCCGCACCTTACGTCTCCCAGACTTCTCTGACCCCAATCTATCCCAGGACGAAGTGAGATTGGAAGTCGAGCATAAATTCCAAGATGTCGTGAATCGCTTGAGCTGGAACCACGTGGCTTTTTCTTCCAATGCCGATTACGTCATGGCTTCCACGCTCATGAATCACGACATCTATATATGGGAGCGCGGGCTCGGGAGTCTGGTGAAGATTCTGGAGGGCCCGAGGGAGGAATTGGGGGCGGTCGAGTGGCATCCACAGCGGCCTGTGGTGGCAGCGACGGGAGTAGAGAGCGGGAGGGTGTATTTGTGGGGGATTAACACGCCGCAGCGGTGGAGCGCGTTGGCGCCCGATTTTGCGGAGGTGGAGGAGAATGTTGAGTATGTTGAGAAGGAAGATGAGTTTGATATTCATCCGGTGGAAGAATTGAAAAAGCGCCGACTCGATCAGGAGGACGAGGATGTAGATGTTCTGACGGTGGAGGAGGAGCAGCTGGAGAGAGAGGGTAGAGTGGGTGGGTTGGGTGCGGGAGGTGGAGGCGAGGGCGTGTTTAGAATGCCGGTTTTGCTTGATGTGCGGGAGAGTGATAGTGAGGATGAGATTGTGGCGATTGGAACGGGGCAGTATCGGAGAAAGAGTCAGGGCAGGGATGATGGTGGTGGTGGTGGGTTTGGAGAGGAGGCAGATGGGGAGGGCGAGGAGGAGGATGGGGTTGGTAGTGGACGGAAGAGGAGGCGAGTGGACTGAAATCAAGATATTACATCGGGCGGTGCGGTAGTTAAGCCACGAATCATTCTGGCTCTCTTGGTTCGTGGGACGCTTCAATGGAGGCCAGTGGACATCGGCCCATGCCGCTTTTCGACCAAGCAGGCCCGCAGCATTATGTTGCGTCCGATCATTGCGCTGTCTGGAGATGGTGCGGTCAACGATATTACACGCGCGAGGCTTTCAGATCTCTAATCAACCTTGAGCTTCGCCAGCTCCTTTCCCTTGAGGCGCAATACTGTGTCGCGTTGTCAAAACTCACGCTTGCAAGACGCGGAGGGATTGCGCAAACGATGTCGTAGAGCAAAAACGCATTCAAGGGACCGG
>JAKBXD010000283.1 GCA_021840785.1 Pseudomonadota bacterium | reverse complement strand
GGATTCGAGACGAAATGCGGCGCGGCGAGACGCTGTCCTTCGATGACGTGTTTCCCGAGGACTGATGTACACACTGCGCTTCAGTCGCCAGGCTAAAAAATTTCTTGAGAAGCAATCCCAGGGTACTCGGCAGCGGATACGGACCGCCTTGTTAGAGTTGGCGCAAGATCCTCTCGCCCACCGGCAGGTCAAACGTCTCAAGGGCACCGACGCGCTTCTTCGCTTGCGAGTTGGCGACGTGCGCGTGGTTTTTTTCGATTGAGGAGGAGCAGTTGCTCGTCCTCATTATCACGATCGGGAATCGCGGGGAGATCTACCGCCGTTTGTAGGCGGCCCCTCGCTTACGGGGGCAATAGTGCCGTATGCAGGGTCCATATCTCGCTTAGTGATTCTCCGGAACGGCGAGCCATGGCACATCAACGGTGCCAACGACGGTTCGAGGCGCAGTAATTATGCCACCACCAACTTGGAGATCCTTAAGATGCTTCACGAGCGCTCCAACAAATAGATGTTGCGCGTCAGACACCGTGGTGCCGGTCACAGAGCACCCGGGGACGTCTGGACAATAGGCGGTAAAGTTATCGCCAGTCGGCTGGATAATCATAGTGTACTGGGCCACGCAATCGCCTCCTTTGACGCGATAATAGGATGAAGGCAAAGCCACGCCTAATGACTGCTGTTTCGACTCCGTGATGACTCCGAGTTTCCGTGCCGGATGTCGCTCAGATGCTCGCCGATCATGCCCAGGTTCACGACTACGACGGAGACACAGTCGCGCAATCCTTGGACAAGAGCCATCGGAATAGGTTGTGTTAAGAAATAATTTTCCTGGTTCATCACCGAGGGCGTTTGTTCCGTAAAACCATCTGTTTAACTGGCCGTCGCTCACGTTCCGTAGCACGGGGTTGTCGAGTAGAGGGAAGCCGGCCCGCTACACCGCCAGCGGGTTGACCAGCAGAAGACTTTGTGCAACGCTGAGACAAAAATGGATTAATTATGGAGAATCGAATGATAATGCTGAAACGATTAGCTTATGGGCTCATGTTCGTCATCCTTACCGTGGGATTGGCTCTTGAAGTGCATGAGTATCACCAGTGGTCCCTAGCCACGACGCAGTTAATCCGTCAAGGGTTGTTGCCGCCCCGTCGCACACCGCGCGCCTTTCCAGTGCATATTCATATTCATACGTCGGCTTCGCGGACGATCCAAGGGGTGAGCGTGCGCCTGCCAGCCGATACCGTCCTGGCTCCCAATTGGTCCGGATGGGTCACCGGAATTCCGCGGGGTGGGGCGGTTCGGTCCATTGCGGCTTCGTTCCGTATTCCCAATGGACTACACCCCTCGCCTAACCACAACTCGGCGCTTGCCTTTTGGGTGGGGACGGGCGGGCTCGGCACTCCGGCTATTTTGCTTCAATCCGGATTGTCTTCGTACATTGACCTACAAAGTGGGGGCGCGGTGCCGTCGCAAGGGTTCCTGGAAGACTGTTCGAGTAATGTGGCCTGCTTGGCACACCTGAGCACGGCGCCGTTCACGCCGATACAAGCCGGTGACACGGTGACCGTGCGGTTACACTTCACGCCGTGGGGCGGCCCCATGTCCTGGTTCGGATTTTGGATGGACACGCGCATCATCATCGCCCGCCGACACCATGTGGTCCAGTCCTGGACGGGTCGGATGTATCTGCCGCCATGGGCCGCCGATCCGACGTCGGTTGAGACCATCGTCGAGGCGATGGGGAACCCGACAACCAATGTCACGGCGCTGCCCAACGGGGACTGGCGGGTGCCGGTCACGTGGCAGGTTCGGCTCCAGCACCCATGGCCCAGCCGTACGTGGCCGCACGCGCATTTGGTTCACATCGTAGCGACTGGTTGGTATCCCCGCAAAGGGGTCGTCACCCACGTGACCACGCAGAGTCTGCAGTTTTCGTCGGACGGCGAAACTGGGCGCGGTGTGGTTTCGTACAATGATGGAGGGCGACCATGAGGCGGATCCGAATGGTGGCCACCGTCGTGCTGGTTGCGGCTGTGCTGGCCTTGCTGGTGGGAAGCATTGTGGATTTCCGGCTTTACGTCATGGTGCACGCGGTGCCACAGGATTTCTTGCATTGAGTAAGCGCCGGAATGCTGGCGTTTGAACGGCGATCTCGCGCCCTCTAGTCGCCATTACACTTTCGAGCATGTCAGCCCGCTTGCAAATCGTTCGCTAGCCGAATCATGACGATACGGGGGCGATACTGCACTAACCAAACCGATTCGGACTATCAGGCGGTCAACTGGAATTCGGCTTGTTGGCAGCGTTTGGCGGTAGGCTGGGAAACAATCTGGGAGAATTGGACGTTATGATGGATGATTAGTGCGACAATAGGGACTAGATGAGATGAGGTGACTTTCCATGAGACGGCCAACCATGACGATGGCTAT
Source organism: Pseudomonadota bacterium (assembly GCA_021840785.1). The sequence continues at coordinate 699 of JAKBXD010000283.1, read as the reverse complement.
TGGTGGCATAATTGGATTCGCCATTGCGCTCCAACCGGCGTGGATGGGCATCCCCATTTTCGGTGCACCTCGGTTCGACCAGACGACGCTGTGGTGGAAAATTCTCGCCATTGTGCTGTCCTTGGCTCTCACGGGCTGGGGCGCGTGGCGTAGGGCGTCTCGTAGCAAAATTCCGCCATTTTCCACAAGTAGGTGGGTGTCTAGCGCGGCCTTGGTTGGAGGCATTATCGGGTCAGTAATCTATTGGTCATGGTTGCGACACCAGTGGGCGCATGTCAATCCGACGGTCATCGTTCCCTACCACGGTCCCCTTTGGCACATTGTTGTGTTCTTTGCCGCGCAACATCTGCTTCCAACGGTTGTCCTCACGGGTCTATGGGTTGCGATCGTCGCGAGCACGTCCACTCGGTTCGGGCGAATCGTTAACTGACATAGGAGGACTCCCGGTGAGATCCGAGAAGCCACCGGGCCTCAGGGCCGGTCCTCTCTACGAAATAAAGACCTACGAAGCCCGGGACCCAACCGAGAGAACATTAAAAAACCACAGAGATTAGGAAATTGGTTAGTGAAGGTACTCATCTGCATACGGGGGCAATAGTCCCGCACGCGGTTAAATCAGCATCAAGTTGTCCTTGCCCACCCTTGCTGCAGATGGCAGAACAAAGACTTATCTATCGGTGGCGAACTAGTCACTCAGGA
>JAKBXD010000282.1 GCA_021840785.1 Pseudomonadota bacterium | reverse complement strand
ACTTTCGGGGTCAGGTGCTCATCGTGCATCGTATAGGCTCCTCTCGGGCCGCTCCTACGGGAGCGGTCTCTATTCGCGTTCCGGGTGTTCCGGCAACGCGGGCTTCAGCAACAGAATGATCAACGTGATCACCCCACCGAGCACCCCCCACGCCGCCCACGTCCAACCGGATCGGTGCTTGCTTTCAGCCACGGCGTAGCAGATCACCGCGAATATCAACCACAGGGTCACCGTTCCCATGGGCCTCCCCTCCTTTCATTCCGTGCTGGCCGGCCCGGCGCAAAACAGCATCTGGCCGTGGCCCACGCAGGCCGTGAGGCCATTCATCCATCCCCCGGCATAGAGGGATGGGTTAAAGAAGTACAGCGCCTTCGGCACAATGTTCCACCCTTGCAGCGCGAACCGGGCCACGCGCCAGTCGGTCGGCGTCGGGATGGCCGAGAAAAACGTGCCGGTCGCGACGGGTTGGAATTGGTTCGATTCCAAAATTACCCCTCGAACAGAAGCCGGAAAAACTCCCGACCGCACACGGTTGAGCACGACATCGCCGACCGCGAGCTTGGTGTTAAAGCTCTGATCCCCCGCTTCGGCTTGGATAATCCGGGCTAGCCAGCGAGTGCGCCGCTTGACGACCGCACTCGGATGCCGTTTGGCGACGACGGGCTGTCGTTTCGCCTTCTTCGGCTTGGGCCGTCGGGCTGCCACCACTGGAGGCCCCGATAGGCTCGGAGCCTGGGCGGTGTGCGCGAGGGGCGATCCTGCCAGAATAAGACTAAACGGCAGGACGGCGAGCGTAGGCCGAAGACGGACCATGACGAGCCTCCTTTAGCAGGTGAATTTCCCCACATCCGGTAACACGCACATACACACGGCCATTTCACCTCGCGCCAGTTTGGCCTGGCAGGTATCGCACATGCGCGGGCCGGGCCAATTCGGATTAGGCCCCGGCAGCGGTCCCGGGGGGGTCAACGCTCGCTGATAGGCCGCTAATTCTTCGGGAGTGCCTTCTATGCTGCCATCCAGCAATCGTTTCATGCGGATGCCTCCTGTCGCAGGTGAACTGTCGATCTTCACGCTTCAGCGGCGGCTACCGTGGGCCTCCCCCGAGTTGTTCGGGCGGCTATCGTGTCGTGGGTAGCGTCCTCCAGGGCTTCTGGTGCTCTAGTGCCTGAGCTACACCGCCTTACGCTTTCTTTCCATACGTCCATCGAAGCGGCGACTGTGGCTGGCCGTGTCACAGCCCTTTGGACTCAGCCGCCACCACCATGGCGCTTGCTACGACGCAGTCGGGGCTCGAACCCGTACCTCTGGCATACGATCCAGCGTGCATCCATATACACCACCGCGTCATGTCTGGAGCTCCCCGGCGGACTCGAACCGCCAACCTACGGTTTACGGAACCGTTGCGCTACCATTGCGCCAGGGAAGCGAATCACGGTGGGCCGAGTCGCCCCGGCCCCTGTGGGACGTATCTGGGTATCAACATGGCGGGTTTAGCCGCCGGACCATAGCGCATTCCTCCCTCGCAATTCCTGCTTCCGCAGGCGGAAGGGCTCTCATGCGAAAGCCCAACCGTCCCCGGAAGGCTAGTCCAACTCATGGGTAAAGTCCGGAGCCTTCGCGGGCACATGCAAGCGCCACAAGGTACGGGCGTGCTTGATTTTTTCCGGGGATTCCTGGTCGATAAAGATGCTCCCCAAATACCAGAAGGTCTCTTGATCGCGCGAATTCGCCCCCGCCTGTTCATTCACAATCGCCTTCGCATCGGCATAACTGATGCCTAGGGGGAGGGAGGTGACCTGGCTATCCGGCCCCTTATCCGGCCCCTCGCGCCAGAAGCAGAAATGGTACGCCATCTTGCGCTAGGCCCCCTCGCGGTGTGCAGTCTGGATGCTCTCCGGGGGGTGCGGATTGGGCTCGACGACGGCGGGCGCGGCGTGTTGCCGTTCCCATACCCCAGTGAGAATGCGAATCATGCGCCGCAGACGGCGTTGATGATCGGGCTCGATGAGCCGGGCCATCACCCCACCTCCCGCAGCATCAACTGCTCCACCGAGGCCCCCGCCCCATGACCGGGTGGGATGTCTTTGGGGAGGGCCTGCCGAATTTGCTGGCACGCCATTTTGAGCAACTCAGGCGCGGCCAGGGCCTTCGCGATGGCCTGCACGGTCGCCAGATCGATGGTGCGCACGCGATGCACCTCATAGCGACTGAGCGCGCTCAGGTGGATGGGGTAACCCTGGTCTTCCATCCGCGCGGCCAGCGCCTCCAAACTCATCCCTCGGCGTTCGCGGAGAATGCGCATGCACTCCCCCAACGTCCCGCGCGGTTCAAAAATCACAACCCGATCCATATCCTCTCCTCCAATCGTTTTTGCGCAGCCCGCTATGCGCGACGCCGCGCAATTTGCTACACTGTCCCTGAGCCGAGGCCCTCCTGGCAGATGACACCGGCTCACGGAGTGGATTGCTATGCCTCCCGAGGGAGGGTTTTTCAAGGTACCGTGAAGCGAAGCGAAACTAGCCGATCTCGCGCTGCAACGCGGGGTCGGCGAACAAAGCGTAAATCGGCACGTTGAGTGCCCGAGCAATCGTTTCCAGACGGGTTTGCTTCGGGTCCGCGTCGCCGGTCTCAATTTCAGAAAGGGTCGATTGACTGCATCCAATACGCTTCGCCAACTCAATTTGCGTTAAGCCCGCTTGTTGACGAAGGACCCGAATGCGATTCATCAGGTCTACCCCCTTTCGGTAATGGAGGTATCGGAATGAGCGATACCCTTGAGAGGAAGTATACTATCGCTATTAGCGATAGTCAAGGGACAGCCGAAAAACTTTTTGCAGTTATTCCGGAACGGCTCAAGACAGCTCGCGAAGCCTGCGGACTGGCTCAAGCTGAGGTCGGTCGTCGATTACACATTGGCCAAGGGACCGTTTCGGATCTGGAACATGCCGCCAGCAAGACTTCTGTACTCATGCTTTATCGTCTCGCTAGTCTCTATGAAGTTTCTCTGGACTGGCTCTGTGGCCGTGAAGACGCTCACCCCCTGGTGAAAGGAGGTGAGCGAGTGGAAAATGAAGAGCGGTTAGCGCAGCAAGTGGCCCTGCTCGAAGCGGAGATCGTCCAGC
>JAKBXD010000281.1 GCA_021840785.1 Pseudomonadota bacterium | reverse complement strand
AAGACCGATTCGTGTCATCGTCTTCATCGTCACTCCTCCGGCTTTCTGATTGACTCACCTGTACTCTCAATTGGGCACCACCGCTAGGGTAAGGGTAGGGGGTGTCCATGTCATTAGATCAGGCGGGCTAATCATCACATCCGTGAGCTTAATAGCTACATTATAGGTATCTTGAATGATCGGCTTTACGCTCTGACGATCGAGAATAACCCGCAGACGGGGAGGGCAGGCCTGGTTTGTCGCCTATGCTCAAACGAAACTGATATTCCACTTTTTGTGGGTGACGTGGTGCATAATTTGCACTCAGCGATCGATATCCTATACTGCGATATTCTCCGGCACGAGGGGCACGGAGTTAATGAACATTCCAAGTGGCCATTCAGAAGAACGCGGGCGGAACTGGCTGGGGCGTTCAACGGTAGAAAAGGCCAATCTCGATTGAGGTCGGAGATCGTTAATTTGATCGTCGACTCTATCCAGACGTACAGGGGAGGGAGAGGTGATGCGCTTTACGCTCTGCACGATCTGAATATAGAGGACAAGCACATGCTTCTTTTGCCAACCATCAATATCACAGAGGTAGATGGCGTCGAGTTCGTCGATGCAACCGGCATCATCGGAAAATTTCAGTTTAAAGCGTGGGGCGGAAGCTTCTTCGGGACCGGGGCGCACTCCCGGGTAGAAGCGGCAACCGACATCGTGGAGATCAAGAATGCCGGAAAAGCGGCCTTTGATGTACTGTTCGGGCAAGGCGCTTGTTGTGGGAAACCGCTTACTCCAACCTTGTGTGAGCTTTCACAGCACGTTGTTGAAACCGTGGACACGGTCGAGAAATGTCTCCAGATGTGCGTGGCCACAGTATGACCGCGAAAGGCGATCGACCACGTTTAATGGTTTTGTTGGGGGCAGGAGCATCTGTGCACGCTGGAGTACCGTCCACGGTCCAGGTGACGGAGCGAATATGCCAACTGGATAATTGCGCCATAAAGGCGATTGTCGACAGTTTCAAGGGGAAAGGGTGGGCAGGTTTTAGCTTCGAGACCGTGATGGCGGCGCTTGAGGATCTTCAGGAATATCAGGAGGCTTGTCGTTTCCCTGGCAGAGGTATACGAGGAACACTGAGCATGTTTACTGAGCTGGCCCCCGAATATGTGGGATTTGCACACGACGGAGAGCCGCTCCACGTCTTCAGTACCCGAATTGCGTTGTTGGGCGGGATTTTTGATTTCTTCATACGGGAGACACCGCAGCAGCATCCCGAACGGCTACAGGCCTTTGTGGACCGTCTGAGGCAAGACTTTGATTTGACGGTGCTGACACTCAATTATGACGACCTTATAGATCGTACCGGGCCCTGGTTTGATGGCTTCGTGGCGAGTCACGAAAGCCAGGACTACGATGTGTTCAGCTCTGGCCAGTTCGTAGATAGGGTGGCGACGGAACCGAATGTCCTGCTACATCTGCATGGTAGTGTGCGCTTCGGTCGTGCGCTTCGCCCCGACAGGGATATTGTCAAGTATCATTCTGCGGAGGCGGCGCGCGAGGCGCTCATAGGGAGCGCGCGGTCGCCACAGTGGGCTGCGCCGATCGTCTCGGGCCATCAAAAAGAACGTTGGCTCCAGCGTTATGTGGCGCCGCTTGGATACTACTACAATGCCTTTGTGAACGCGGCGGCCAGTACCCCTCTCTGGCTGATTGCCGGCTATGGGGCTAACGATGTGCATGTGAACACCTGGGTAATGGAGAGTATGCGAATGCACAAGGAAAGGGCGCTGGTTGTTCACATTGATACGGCTAGTTGTGCGCATCTGGTACTGGATATTCTGCCCGGGTGCAATATCCCGTCTCAGCCGCGATTAAAATCCTATTATGGGCCGACAATTGGGAATTTCCCGCCGCAGAATGCCGTGCTGGAGGACATCGTGGCCTTTCTTCGAGACGGGGAGGCATGCTGACGGCTATCTTGTCTCGGTGTCTATTACTACAATAGCTACTGGCCATGTATATTCTTGACACGTGCGCGATTCGCGGTATCTCTCGCAAGAAATTGGAAAGTGCTATTCAGAATGGCATCGATATTGCCATATGTCCAATAACGGGTTTCGAATTAGCAAGTCACCTCATAAAAGCGACAAAGGATGGCTATTCCCGAGCGCTCAGCAATTTCCTGAAATGTCGCGTCCCTCGTCTTCTTGATGACAGTGCGGTACTGTGGGCGGATCGTGCTGGCGTACCACAGAGCGTTAACCAGAGTCGCCGGGAGGATCGTGATCTGCTTGCGCAAATGATTGAAATAGTATCGGAAACAGAATCCCTGGACGACTTGCATGCCAAGCATCCACGTTATCCGGATGGAGTGTTGTGCTCCCTTGTGAATTGTGGAGAAATGTTTGGCGAGATTTTGCAAGGAGAGGAGCGTCAGCATGTGGATCGCATGACGTCTTTGCTCGGAACGGCCACGTTTTTCCGGTCTCTCAATGGCTCATACGCCATAACCAGAAGGGTCTTGATGGAAAATCTCGAGGGGGCTGGGCGCGGTGTACCGGCGAACATGTCGACAAGCCGCCATAAAGCCATAAGCAACGAAAGTGTGCAGGCACCGTACGTCGGGTATATGTTGTATCGATTATACGAGGCAAAAAATAAGGGGCGGATGATTGATGGCAATGACTACGAAGACGCCCTCATTTGCCTTGCCATCGATTGGGCGGCCAGGGATATACTTGTAACTGGCGATAAAGGAACGATAGAAGCATTAAGGCATACGGCCGCACTTCTGGAACGGGAGGATTGCGTTATCTCAACGGATGAGTTCATAAGGCGGGAGTGTCTGTAATGTAATAGCCGGCCGGCCTTGCGGAAATGCAGGTGGGATCGCAATATCAACCCGCGCGGCGGCTGAGCTCCTAGTGTTGCGAGGATATAGAAAACCATATATGCCCGCTTACCTGCTTACCCGGCTCCTGATTCTATCAATCGTGCGCTCGTGGGGTCGTAGAGGACCTCCTTAATGGAGCCATCGCGGATGCGCTCGACCGCTTCGTCGATAACCGGGAGCGGCACAAGAAACCACTCCCGTGGGCGCACCGGATTCCCGAATCGGTCCTGGATGGTCAGGTCGAGCTGTG
>JAKBXD010000280.1 GCA_021840785.1 Pseudomonadota bacterium | reverse complement strand
TCGGTCAGCCCAATTCGGCCCTAGATTCACTTCGCCAGAGGTCGATGACCTCTGCCTGCCCAATTCTCGTGTAGCGTCGGGTGGCACTGGTTAGGAGTATTATCTGACAAGTTTTGGATACAGCACTCAAGACAGCGGCCATGAGGTCAAGACGTTCGTCATCCGTGTGACCCAGTGTATCGTCAAGAATGATGGGCACTCCTTCTTTGGGGTCGACCAGCGAAGCTGCCGCCAGCCTCACGATGAGGGCCAACTGTTCTTTGGCTCCGGTACTGAGTGCTTCCACCCCCAGCGTGATACCATGGAGCGAGCGTTTGACCACCGACAAGTTTTCGTCGAGTGCCACGTCGAAGTCATTCCCAAACACCACGCTGCCGAGGTCTTTAATCCGTTGTCGCAAGGGTTCTAGATATCGCCGCTGCTCCTTGTCACGACAGTCGCTCACGACGTCATATAACAATTTGGCCGCATGGGCTCTTCGCTCCAACGCCGCCAAATCGGCGGCCACTTTCTCACGGGAGGCAATCGCCTCCTCACGTTCTTCATACAACCCCTCGGCCCCCATGGTGGCTAGTCGGCCCTGACATTCGGCACGGTCTTGACCAAGCTTGCCCAACCGGGCCGTCACCGACTGCACCTGGCCGGTTAGCTGGGCGACCCGGGCTCGGATCTGTTCGGGTTGTAACTGATCCAGTGTTCGAGCAATACGGTCGACCTCCGTATTGAGCCGCTCCGCGTCGCGGCTCACCTGTGCCACTTGGGTCTTCAACAGTTCATCAGGTTGTTCTTGCTGGAGAGTGAGAAGCTTGTCTTGGACCCCTCTGAGTAGATTCTGTCTCTCCAAGAGGGACTCTTCCAGAACCCGGACCTCCTTATGAGCCTGGCGCAGTCTAGCTAGAGCTGCCTCCAGTTCCTGTATCGACTGTCCCAAGAGGGATTCGATCGCATCCACGTCAGCTTGCGCGCTCTGGGTCAACTGGCGCGCGATATCAGCCGTTTGTGGGTATAGATAGGTTTCGGCACGCTGGCTCCGGTATTCAGTGACCCGTGCCTGCAACATGCTTTTTCGCTGTTCCACAGTCCCAAGCTCTTGGTCTTGCAACTCTTCTACGAGATGCCGCTCCAAGTCGGTTATTTGTCTCGTCAATAGTCTTGACTGGTCCCACTGCATTTCTGCGGCGCTTAGGTCCTCCACACCGAATTGTGTCAGGAGCTCGTTTAAGGCCTCACGCTCTTTAGCCCACTTGGCTTGCAACTCGGATACCGAGGTTCCGGGCGCAACCGTCACATTTAGAACGGCAGGCACTTCCAGAGTCATCCGCTCCGTAACTCGCAACTCTTGCTGTTCGCCACTGGTCATGGATGTCGTGGTTCCATTGACGGTAACCGACAGAGGGGTTAACGCTCGAATCGTCGTCGTAGGACTTCCAATAGCCACCGCCGTTTGTGCTTGGTGGACCCTATTGTCCTGTTTTCTTAGGTCTCGTAGCCCTTCTTCGGTAATCCGAATGCGTTTTTGGGATTCTTTGGCCACTGCCAAGTTTTCTATCGCACGGTGGACGCGATCCAGTTGTCGTTCGAGCAAAGACAATTCACTTTCTACAACTAGAATGGTGGCATCCTCGGTCATACGCTCCAATCTTTCTCGTGCTTGTTTGCGCTGGTTCTGCACGGTTTGGTTCTGCTGGCGTGCATCTAAGACCGCCCGTTCCGCTAATTCCTGTTCCTCCCGCGCTTCTTTCATGCGGGGCTCTAGCTTGCCAATTTCATCGATAATGGCCGACTCCTGGTCTGCCAATCGTTTCCGCTCGGACTCGCGCCCCTTCAGGTCGCTCAGGTGGGTTTGAACTTCCCGTAACTGTTGCAAAACATCACGGTGCTCCCGCTCCAATGCCTCAAGCGACGTCATCGCGTCGGCGGCCCGAATCCGTCGCTCTTCAGATTCCACGAGTTCTGTCGAAAGTTCTTGGATCTCCCGCTCAAAGTAATCTAGGCGTTCCCGATCACTTTCCACGCTATCGATGCGTTGACTGAAGCGGTCCACCTCTGCCCGAAGCTCCTGTAGACGACCACGGAGTGGGGCGAACACCGGATTTTTCTCACGCCCCGTACTCGAGTAATAAGCGTCGCGCTCGGCTTTCACCCGATGAAACAACGAGTCGTCTGAGGTCTTCTCGCTCCCTCCTGCCGCCCGGTCGAGCGCCTCGCGCAGCGAAGTGGAGGTACCCAACGCGACATGCGCAACATCATCGGCAGCGGTACCTTGGGCAATTTTTAGAGCCTTCCAGAGCTCCCAGTCCGTGGTGGTGGTCAGTAGCTCCCGAACCCGGTCATGGGCCTCGCGACCGGTTACGGTACGGCGGGATCCGCCGCTCTCAATCACCAGTTTGGTCGCGCGTTCCCGGTGATAGCGCTTGAAGTATGTAAAATGTTCCGCTCCGATTTGAAACACGGCTTCGATCTCAGTGCCCCGGTCGTATCCTTCCGACTTCGTGGCTTCAACCTCTCGACGTGTAGACGAATCGGCATATTCCAGCAAGATGTCAAAGGCGCTCATCAACGAAGTTTTACCCACCTCATTAGGACCTTGGATTAAGGTAATGCCAGTAGGGCGAAACTCCACCTGCCGCGTCTCAATTCCCTTGAAATTATGGACACGAAGTGACAAGAGGCGCATGGTTAGACCTCCCTTATGAGTCGATAATAGAGCGACCATGCATCGCGGTAGTGTTGGCCCTCCGGATCTGGCAATTTGGCGCCTTCCATGAGTACCCCAAACGCATCGCGGGCGAATCCGGCCAACTCGCCATCACCGAAGTCGCCGGTATCTGAAAGCACCGCGAGTTGGTCGCGATGTTCATGCCGATCAATGGCGCCAAAGATTTGGCGGTAGATCTCCAGAGTCCGTTCTAATGCCATCTGGTCGAGCATGCTTATCGTGCCACGAAAATTCACGTTTACAATGGTGTGCGGCTTATCGGGTAAGCCTTCAAAAAATCGTTGAAGGGTGGCCTCGGCCGTACCCTGTTCCAGGTCCAGCACGTGCTTCACAAAGTGCCAGGTCCCGATTGGTTGTCGTTTGACATCTATTCGATCCGCCTCTAAATCTACTACCAAGAGGTTTCCCGCATCCATCTC
>JAKBXD010000279.1 GCA_021840785.1 Pseudomonadota bacterium | reverse complement strand
ATCCGCAAAAATTAGTGCCCGACAATCCGACCGAACGCGATCACTATTGGCAGCAACTCGCGGCCAATCCAGCGAACCCCTTTGAAATTCGCCCGATCGCTGGCCTGTATGCCCCGGGATCGGTCTTCAAACCGATCATGGCCGTGGCGGCCTTGGCGTCGAAGACGGTCACCCCGGTCAGCAAGATCTTTGATCCCGGGTATTTCCCGCCCATTCCCACCTTCCATAACTGGTATCCCCCGGGCTTCGGGTGGCTGAACATCAAACAGGCCCTAGGTTTGTCCGATGACGTGTTCTTCTACACCTTAGGCTATCGTATGGGGATTCACACCATGGACCAGTGGATGGAGCGCTTTCAGTTGAATCGCCGGACGGGGATCGATCTTCCGGGTGAAGTCCGATCGCGGATTCCCACGCCGACGCGTCTCTACCGGGAAACCGGATTGACCTGGACGCCGGGATGGAATTTGAACACCGTGATTGGCCAAGGGATCTCCCAATACACCCTCATTGCCCTAGCGCGGGCCGATTCCGCCATCGCCAATGGAGGAACGCTCTATCAGCCGCAACTCGTTTCCTCTATTACCACCCCCTCGGGGCGAATGGTGAAACAATTTCATCCGGTTGTGCAAGGAAAAATTCGCCTGCCCGAAAAGATCTGGCACACGGTTCATCGGGGCATGGAATTGTCTGCGCAAGATGCTGATATTGCGCACACGGGGGTGTCGGGCACGGGGTATCCCACGCTGCAAGGATTTCCCGTGTCGGTCGCCTCCAAAACCGGTACCGCCCAAAAGGGCAATGGCACCGGGTATAACAATGCCTTTTTCTTGACGTATGGCCCCATGGCGAAACACCACTCTCGACCAACCTTGCTGATTATTTGCTATGTGCATGATGGCAACTGGGGCGCGAACTCCGGCTATATCGCGCGGGCGATTTACGACCAGTACTTCAAAGTCAAGGACCCCGAGGCCAACGTGGCCTTTCAACGCACCTTCGGCACCCGGTGGACCTGGCCGTTTGGATATCGACCGTCGCGCGCTGGCGCGCTGGGTATAGGAACGCGGGCTGCGCATGGGGCATACCCGACTGGAGTCTCCACCCCTTACTAAAGCGAGCGCACGAGGCGATCGGAGATTCCGGGAGTCTAAAAGCGACGGACCTTGTTCTGGGGCTATCGCGCAGGCCCGTAAGGAGTGAAGGAGGATAGGATGCCCTGGAGATTAGGAAGAATCATAGGAATCGGCGTGGCGTTAGGGACCGTGATGGCGGTGAGCGCCACCTGGATGGGGGCGTTGCCCACGGTGGTCGATCCGGCCGCTGTCAACCCGTTTATGGTGGACGCCTCGGGCACCCAACGACCGAAAAGGCGGGTGGTGCACCACGCGTTTCCCGGGCGCCTAAGGCTTTCGCCAGGGGTGACGTATACGGCGGCCGACCGCGCTAGCCTGTCGCAGCTCGAGCGGCAGGTGCATTGGTCCATTTGGGTTCCCACGCGCAGTACCGTACCGGTGGCGTTCGAGGAAGCCTATGATGCGTCCGGTATCGTGTGTCTATGGATCGGGCCGTATTTTCTGGAGGAGTCGCCGTATCCCATTCCGGCGAGAGAGGGGCCGACGCGGGTCGAGTCGATGGTGCTGCCAAATGGCACGACCGCCACCTGGTGGTGGGTGCCCGGCGAAGGAGGTGTCCCTTACCGACTGAACTTTCGTGCAGGCGGGCGTTATATTCGGCTTTCGGGCTCCACTCGGGTGGCGCCGTTAGCCGTCCTTGCCACGCATTTCCGCCCCGTCGCGACGCTCCCCGGATCCGCCTAGTTGGAGACGAAAGTATGCGGCCAGGGGCGAACGGCCACGGCTGTTGCAAACCCCTGGGCCGTTCATCCGTTTTGGTCTATGCGACATTATCGAGAATGTGTCTAGGGAACATCCCGCGCCCGATCCACGAGGTTGGCCTTAAACCCGGTGCCCTGTGGAATGACTGGGGTCGGATTAGGTGGAGAATTCACGTATCCCCTATGCGATAGACCAAGTGACGGCGATCTTAGACGGCACTGGCGATTTTCTCTGCGGACTCGGTCCAAAATCGCCGGCCGATCCTACGGAAAACATGAGGATTGAGTCAGACTTGCAAACCACGACTACACCACATAGCCAAGAGTTGCCTTGGAATGTGAACGGCGTAAAGCGGAAGCCGTGCCGTTTGCAATGTTGCACCGCTTAGGGCCGAAATCTGGGCAAGCGGCTCTCCGAGGCGGGTGAAAAGATTGATGGCAAGCCGTGGCCAAGGCGATGGCTTGACTCGTCCAAATGCGTAGTATGTCATCGCCCAGCTAGGGCCTAAGCCGCCTGGCACGGCCCTCACGATAATGGTGCTGCTCGACACAGCCAAGCCCGTAGGCGGCATAGGATCTGCCTAGTGACCGCTCGGGTGAAGTCGGGTAGGTCAGGAGCCTGGCGACCCTCCTCTTCGGGGAGACAGCCTACTCTCTCAGCTTGCCATGGGTCACGGAGGGTTCTCGTGGGTTCTTCAGGTAGCCCCATCTCCCAAGTGGCCGTCGGCATGGTGGTCAAGCGGCCATGAACCGTGGGTCCATCTACGCGCCTTTAGGCGGGGGGATTACACAAGCGGCCCGCGAAACTTCATCATCGCTTGCAACAGAAAGGTGCGAAATTGCTCCGGAGAATTCGCGGCCGGACCACGGTTACACTGACACAGCGGCGTCGGTAGCATAGTTGGGGATTTCATCAATTGAGCACATTCATTGAATGCAAAGCGGCCTAGACCGGGTTCCCGGTGACGGCAATGGATCCTCGCAATACCTCGCGGATGTGTCCGCGTTGTGGATGGATCGACAAACGTAACTGCCTCAACTAATCCTCTTTTCGGTCTGACCCGTGCGCTTGGCTGCGCCTGCCGGCAATGGGGATGCTGCTAACCAGTCACACGCGGGGTCGTTGACGCGGTTTAGGCGGGTTTTTAGTGAATGGCTATGCGCGTCTCACCTCAATAGACTTTTTAGAACGGGTGGCAACATGGTTCGGTAGGAAAAAAAGGCCTCGTCGCCAAATCCGCATCCGGCCTGGGCTCGCACTCAGCACTCAGCGTGGGTACATTCTAACTATCGGATTTCATC
>JAKBXD010000278.1 GCA_021840785.1 Pseudomonadota bacterium | reverse complement strand
GCTCGAAGACATGGCGCCGGGAGCCGGGGGGGAAATACAGTTGACGGATGCCCTCGATGTATTGGCCCAGGATGGCGGGTTAATTGCCGTGCCATTCAAAGGGAAACGCTATGACGTGGGAGAAAAACTGGGTTTTGTTAAAGCCACCGTTGAGGCCGCACTCGCGCGATCCGATCTCCGTTCTGAATTTCTCGCTTATTTACGGCAACTCGTGGACGAGTTAGCACTGCGCTGAGGGGCGTTCGGCATGTTCCATGTCCATGTGTATCACTCTGCCCTGCATCTCTTTATGGCCGAAATGCGGATCTTGTATTTTCTGCAGGGATTTTTTGCGTTAGGGGCGATAGGATTCGGTTTCGTGGTCTTTGGACGGTTTCGTCGTCGACAACGTTCTTTGCTTTGGGCCGGACTCCATCTGGCGTGGGTTGTTCTGTTCTGGATGTTTTTTCTCTTTATGTGGTACTTTTGGCAACTCGACCAGCGGCTTTGGAGATCTCAGATAGCCGTGTGGCATTATGACCTCTTCTTGATCGCACTCGGGATGGGAGCTTTGGTGACAGCGCTGGGCCTCATCCTACATCACGGCAAGCCTCGGGCTGGGTTTACGGGTCGCGTGTCGTGGTTGCACCTAGTATTAGCACTGACCACCGTAGCTCTGTGGGGTATTAGTAGCTGGCCTTATCGGTGAATAGTCAGAAACCTTCAGGTCCATGCCAAGTTTTCTCGCCCCTAACCCCCAAATTCTCGCAAGAAAGCCACACATCCTAAGCCCATGATTATGGCCATGGCCCCTTGGGGTGGAGAGCTTCCTACCTTTAAGTAGCCACTAATTGCGCTACCAAGGTCGGAATGCGAAAGCCCGGCCTATCTTTTAATTTCTCGCACTCTGTGTCGATAAATCCTCTTCGAGGTTCCGCAATCTTTAACAGAATTACTCTTCCCTCTGGCACTAAAGTGCTATTGAGGTGGCCAGGGGGGATACACATGGCGGGGGAACCGATACCGTTACAAACAGTCATGGCAGCATCTTCGTGGGATGCTCGGCGGCGATTATGGCCCCTACGGGTTGCAGTGGCGCTGGTGAGTTTCGTGGTGGGACAAGCTTTGATTTATCACCATGCGGCACCCTTTTTATGGGTTCTTATGATTGTGGCGTGGCCCCGGTGGCGTCCGTTATTCGGAGCCATGGCGATAGGCGGCCTGTTGGGGACACTCACGGCCATTGGCTGGATGCCCGCCTTATGTCTTTTTCTCCTGATTTTTCTCATCCCGATTCCTTGGCGGATCCAGCGGGCCCTATGGACCAGGTGGGCACTTTTAGTGTTGGGGAGTCTTGCCGTGTACGGTGTAGGGCAGACCTACAGTCCGATGCGATCTCTGGTTGCGTTGCTGATAGCAACGGGTGCGGTGCTCCTCTATTGGGCCACCGAACGCGAAGTCGCCCGGATCTCCCAAGGATTGGGCGGGGAAAGCACTCTGCTGCTAGGTTTGGCGGCCCTAGGAAGCCTTATCGCTGGGCTGGAAGGCTGGATTCTGGGCCCAGTTTTACCCAGCGTGGTGTTAGGAGGCCTCTTGATTCTGGCCGCCGCCGTATTAAGCGGACCAGCCGGAGGCGCCGTGGCCGGAGCCACGCTGGGCTTTACCCTGGCCATTCGTGGTTCGGATCCGAGTGGGGGGATTGGAATCCTAGTTGCGTCGGGATTTTTTGCCGGATGGTTGGGCGCCCGATCGTGGCGTCTGGCATCGTTGGGACTCGTCGCGGGATTTGTGCTGTACGCTGTCGTCATTCGCATCCCGAGCCATCTGACCGAGTTTTGGCTCTCGCTTGCCATTGCCGCGGTCGTGCTGCAATTGGTTCCTGGTTCTTTGATTGTTCTCGCTCAGGATTGGGCTCAGGCCCTAGTTTCGGGGGAGACCAAAGATTCTATGGTGACACGCTTAGAACGGATCGCAGACGTGATGGGAGAAATGGCACGGGCCTTTAGGATTGAGGAAGAGCCGGTGCATCACGAACCGAATTTGGTCGATTCTGTGGTGGAACCGGTCTGTAAGAAATGTTCCTTGTACCGGGCATGCTGGGAGGACGATTTTTATCGGTCGTATCGCGCCATTTTAGATCTCACGGCGCGCGGGGAGGCGGAGATTTTGACGCCCGCGCACATTCCCCAGGACCTTAGGCGGCGCTGCATTAAGCCGGATGCGGTGGTCCATGCCGCTAATTTAGGGGTGAACAAAGAACGTGAGCATGCCCGAATGTCTATGAAGGTTCGGGAAAGCCGGGCACTGGCGGAATTGCAGTTGTCGGGAGTCGCCACTCTGATTCGGGACCTAGCGCATGAGCCGGTGATCGAAAATCCGCGACAGCGGAAAAAAATGAAGGTTGACGCGCTGGATTATCGGATCGGGATTGCAAAACGACCGCGGCGTGGTGGCGTAGTAACCGGAGACGCAGATTTAGTGCGTGAACTGAGTGACTCTCACGTGGTATTTGGGTTGTCGGACGGGATGGGAGTCGGCCCTCGCGCAGCCTGGGAGAGCGGCACTGCCATGTCGTTACTGGAGCAACTCTTGTTGGCAGGGTTTTCGCCGGGGATGTCGGTACGTGCCGTCAACACCACCCTCCTTTTACGTTCCGTCGACGATCACTTTGCGACCTTGGACTTGGTGTTGCTGGACCGGGAGTCCAGGGGCGCCGAACTGGTTAAAGTAGCAGCCGCTCCGACTTTTATTCGACGGGGGCATCGAGTAGAAGTGGTACATGCGCGCTCGCTGCCGGTGGGAATTCTTCATGAGGTGCAAATCGATCCCGTGTATCGGGCGATCGAACCCCAAGACGTCATCGTGTTAGTCACGGACGGGGTCATCGATGGAACTCCGTTGGATGCCGGGCAGGAGCGTCTCCAATCCTTTTTGGGCGACGTCACCATTGATGATCCTAAAATTCTGGCGGAGACCATCCTAAGTTTCATGTTAGGGGGCTCCGAAGATGGTCGCGACGACGCCGCCGTCATGGTGATTCAGGTTTTGGCCCATGGCGAACGGGAACGTTTATCGGAAAGCTCGCGCACCCAGACCCCCCCCATCCATGAATGGAAGCGGATCACACCCGCACCGATTCGTAAGAGAAAACCACGCTCACATTTGGTACACTA
>JAKBXD010000277.1 GCA_021840785.1 Pseudomonadota bacterium | reverse complement strand
AATGTTTGCCTCGTCCGGGCTTTCTGGCGCATCATCGTCCTTTACTACCGGCTCACCCACTCTACGGATGACAGGTTCTTCCAGACTTCCGGCGGACCGACTGCTAAGGCTGGGATGTCGGCTTCGGCTGCGCTGAGGCACATCTCCGTTCGTGCTCTCTGTGCTGTTTCGGCGGACATCGCTCCGCCGCTTAGGAGTATTCCGGAAGCCATCGTGCCCGCCGTTGTCACTACGGTCACGAGCCGGAGTTTCTGACGAGGCGAGATGATATTCGTTGCCCTCGTTTGGAGCACCATCGACGGGTCCGTGATCCATAGGCGCGTCTACCGAGTCGCTATTGGAATGCTACGCGGCAGGCTGGCAGGCAGGCCCAGTCGCCCGATCACATGCATTCTCTGCTTCGTGTTCAGCGCTGCCCTGTCCGCAACAGCGATCCTTTGGGAAGACGCGGGCGTTTGTCGTCCTCTTGGCAGAGAGGGTTGTTGATGGCAAGACGTGAGGTGCGCAAGCGGAAGTCATGGGAAGCTTTCGCCGCCACACTTCATCGTTACAGCCTGGTGATGGCACTTTGGCGAGAAAGCGCTTAGGGTCAAGGTTTTGGCACTTCATTACAAGCGCAACCAACAAGGCAAGACTGTCATATGCGCATG
Organism: Pseudomonadota bacterium; assembly: GCA_021840785.1. Next base: position 2,503 of record JAKBXD010000277.1, on the reverse strand, counting down.
CACAAGGTCAGGAAAAATCAGCTGGGATTTTCGCTGATGTGTATTCTCAATGCAACGCTAACATCGCTCATCAGAGGCATGAATTCGTCCATCGCTTTCCGTGCCCGCTCCGTCTTCTGAAACCTATGGGTGCCTCCAACTCTAGTCGTCATTCACGACGATCGTCCTCTCAGTCCAAGCAGCGTCAGCCTCCCTCTCCCTCTCCTTCTTGGCCGCCTTCTTACGCTTGCGCTCGTCCACAAGCCACTGCTTATTCCTCCTATACCTCTCAAAATCCCCGTGCACCACCGTTGCCAGCCTCTCTACATCGCTCTTCAGGTACATCGTCGTCAAGACACCCATTGAATAGTACATCCCGTACCTCAGCCCGGAGATATTTACGCCAGCGTCCCTTTCCGGCATCGGAAGCTGCTTACCCACGAGCTGGTGCTCTTGAAGATTATACCCCTTCTTCGCAACAGTCTTCGTTATCTTGTCAGGCCACTCTTTCCAATCGCAATCGACACAGCAGCGCAGACCATTCATAAGAATTGCGGAGCGAGTGCTACGTTTCCCGCAGAAAGCGCAGTGTCTTTCGGCCCAAGTAAGAAGCCCTTTCTTCCCGCGCAGGAAGTCGCGCTTGCCTTGGAGCCGGGTGGTCTTGAGGTCTTTGTAGCCGGTTATAGAGGCGTGGGCGCGCAGCCAGTGGTTGGCCCAGGCTTGCACTTGGGCCCGGAGATAGTGGGATGTCAAGGAGAAGTTATCGAGAGCCGTAGGTACGTCAATGGAGTCGGAATAGCTCGTCCCAGCCCTGGCTAGAGAATGGGTTGGGAAGAGGTAGTCGAATATGTGATAGAGCAGCTCAGGTGGGAGGCGGAGGAGGCTTGGAGGACTTGTAGGAGCGCCCATATTCGTTCCGCTCTCGACGGTAGGGTGAAATCTGAAATAGCTCTGGGCGCGTGTGTTTGTAAATTCATGATCTACATATCTGAAGGGAGAGGAAAATAACTTCCTCAGGACTGGTAGTGGCACAGGTGCTGATGGGGAGCGATTGGTGCCTCTTGGTGCCCCAGGCCACAAGTTCCGCCTCATGCCTCCTGCTGCTGGCTTCAATACTCGCTCTCTCCGTACCCTTCCAAAACTTACCAATGATCCTCCAACCATGACCTACAGTTGGTCATGTCAACGCAGTGTCTGCGCCAACAATGCCATCTCTTCAGCCGCATGCAACGGCCAGCAACGGTGGGCCTCTTGCCCCGCTCTCTAGTGGTTCCTGCAGCATGCTTGACCCAATGTAGAAGGTATCGTTCAGCCTGTATATTATTGACCCCATCCTTGGCCGAAGCACCTTAGTTGTCCGTCAACTTCCAAGCTCACCCCCGCAGTCGTGCTCGCCTCCAGAGCGGTTAACACCAGGATGCGTGGCAGTCCATTTGTCGGCGATGCCATGAGCTCGTCAATGAGCGACATGGCTATGCCTATTCGCAGCTTTGATTCTGAGCCGAAGAAGGAAAGCTTCATAGTTGAGTCTGACCTACTTGTTCCCGGCCGCGGCGACCCGATCAAGAATGGCAGCATTGTTGTGGAGGGCAGCAAGATCAAGAAAGTCGGTACAACTGACGACCTGGCTCAAGAGTTCTCACATCTGCCCAAGTACAAGGTCAAAATCCTGATGCCTGGGATGTGGGACTGCCACATCCACTTCATCGGCGTTCAAAAGGTCGCCTGGGACGCCATCCTTGAGAGCACGTTAAAACCAGCTTTAGTGGGTGCGAGGTCAGCGCCAGACCTTATCCGCCTACTCGACGCTGGTTTCACATCCGTCCGAGAAATGGCAGGCTACGGAATTGATCTTGACCAAGCCATCGAAGAAGGCTCACTGGTCGGTCCGAAAATCTACTCTTCCCACGCCATTATCAGTCCTACAGGCGGCCACGCCGATCTCCACCCAATCCCGAAGCCCTGGGTTGACGATCTCTGCCACCACGGCTCGCCATTTGTAACCGCAGATGGCGTTGCAGACTGCCTCAAAGCCGTCAGGATGCAGCTCCGAGTCGGCGCACGGGTAATCAAGATCTGCGCTTCGGGCGGCGTGGGCAGCGAACTCGACAATCCCATCGACCAACAATTCAGCGACGAGGAAATCAAGGCTATGGTGGACGAAGCTGCCCGCGCCGAACGCATCATTGGTGCACACTGCCACGGCCTCGCGGGTATCAAAGCCGCGCTCAACGCGGGTGTCAAGACGATCGAGCATGGCAGCTATCTTGATGAACAGACCGCGGAACTCATGATCGAGAAAGACGCCATCCTCGTCGCAACTCGCCTGATCGTTGCCAATGGTCTTCATTCCAAGGAATACTTCTCGCCCCTTGGCTGGCAAAAGCTTCAAGCGACGGCTACCGCGCAATGGAACGCCATGCAGATCGCCATCAAGAAGGGGGTCCGATGCGCTATCGGCACTGACTCCGCCGGCACCTTGGTCCCCGGAAACCCTCTTAGCTCTCTCGTCCGCCAGGGACTG
>JAKBXD010000276.1 GCA_021840785.1 Pseudomonadota bacterium | reverse complement strand
CAACTATCCGAGGCGTTTGATGTCGGTCTCGAATTGGTGCGCGCCGCCGCGGACGCCGCCCAATACGACGTGATCGTGACGATCGGGCAAGGATTACTATCGCTGCAGCCGCACGAATCCCTCAAAGCCCCGTTATTGATTGCCGTAGGAACGGGTTACCGAAGATTGGGACATACTGCTCAGGCATTTCAGATATACACTATGGGGCAGGCCGTCGCCGATGCTGCACAGATTCGACGTGAACAGGCGCGAGCGTTGCATGGCTTGAGTGCCTGTTTTTTAGAAGACAAAGACTATGCGGAAGCCATCCATGCGGCGGAGCAAGCGAGTGCAGGGTACCAACAGGGCGAACCGCTCTATTGGTTGGCACAACAAAACCTGGGGATTGCCTACCTCCAGACGAACCGTACAGCAGAAGGCATGGACATCCTGGAACGCTGCGGTGTATTCTGGGAGTCGCAACACGATATGGACGCCAAACGGTCTGTGCTCGAGGAAATGGCCGGTCAATAGATGAGGTGCCCCGGCGGCTTCGCGACCCGTCATCGCGTCCGGGCAGACGCGCCAGACCGCCTCGGCGTTGAGAGAAAAGGGCACAAGGCCGCCCTATCGACTCTGCCAATTCGGATACTCAGACGTCGGGTCATCACGTGCTGGTCCCCATCGGGTCAATCCTCACAAGAGGTTAGCTGCACGCTTTATCGCAAACCCGTCCGGCCCCATTGAGGGGTTAGACTCGGGCAATCCGCTTCCCACTCGGCCACATGATGATGGAAGATGTTCCGGACCGTACGCTCGGCAACCCTTACCTCGTGGGCATCGACAAATCGCGGCGGGACCGATCCACGCAGCAGGAGAGGTATTCATCCACGGGGGGCAAATCCCCATAGGCGCTAACTTACCGGGCGCAACCGCACTGACACCGTCGTTTCCGAGGAGCTTCAAAGAGCCGTTGGGTCCAGGGACGTCCCTGGACCCAATCTCGCAAGCTGATGAGACCCTGCACGATGGCGCGGAGGTCACCCCAAATGACTTGCGTCAAACGCCACACGGCGTGGGGAGTCGGCCGTGACTGGAAAGCCGTAGGGGGAAAAATCCGGACCGTCGGTCCGGAGCGCATCCACGAGCAGAGCGCCCAGAACCTTTGCCAGCAAATATGTTTGGGCTAGCGCGGGATCGAATGCGCGGAGGTGGTCAATCTGAAGCAGCGTCTTCACTCGTTTGAAGGCGCATTCGATTTGCCAGCGCAACCGGTAGAGTTCCAAGATTTCCTCAGCCGAGGCGTCCGCCTCGGCCAACGTGGTCAAGATGAAAACATACTGAGCCGCTTCGAGCGTGGTCGCGGACACCTGATAGCCTTTACCCTTCGCCTTGGTTCGCGCTTTGCGCTGGCTCCGGGCTGTGGCCGCCGACGATTTGCGGATGGCGATGACCCGCAACCGCAACGGCGACCGATCTTTGCCCACGCGGACTTGCGCCCACCAGGACCCAGGCGCCCCGTCGGGCAACGTGCGCACGGCTCCCAGGAGATCCCATCGGTCGCCAGTGAGGGTCTCCCAGTGGAGCGCATTCCATCCAAAGCGGACCACCAGTTCGGCATCCTGATCCACGACACCCGCCAAGGCGTGAGGCTTGGCGTAGTTGCGGTCGGCGAGCACGACATCGCCCGGATGAAGGTGCAGTCGTGTCAGGGATTCGGCGCCATGCACATCCGTCAGTTCCATGCCGCCCCATCGGCCTGCGGCGAGATCCCAGCGCGCGTGCATGCGCCACGTCGTCCCATGACTCCCGGGCTCCTGAATCGTCGTGCCGTCGGTAATGACCAGGCGAAACCGGCGAGCTACCGCCGCTCCGATGTCGCGTTCCTGGAACCAGCGGTCCAAGATAAACCCCAGCCACGCGGGCGCGTGGCGCAGACGCTTTAATACGGCGACATCGGACATGTCCGCCAAACCCGTACGGCTGGCCCAAGCCGCGGTGGTGCGTAAGGACCAGTCGTTCCACGAATAGGCGAAGATTAGCCGTAACAAATCTGCAGGCGAGGACACCACACGCAGACGACGAATCGCACCCGTGGACCACGCGGCATCTTGCCATCCCTGGGGGAGGAATCGTAAGAGGAATGTCCACTGCTCATCAAACTCCGCCACGGAGTCGGGGCCTTTTTTTGAGACGGACTGCACCATCGGAACCACCTCAAGGTGTGAGATTACGATCCCACACCTCTTCGCTGTGAGTAGCCCATAATCCTTTACGCGGAGAAATATGCTCTATAAGTTAGCGCCTATGGGGCAAATCCCTGTCAAACCGTCGGCGATCCATTGGGGAGAACGCGGGCATGTCCGTCTGTGCTCATAATTGCCCCGAATCGATGAGTTGGCTCAGCGCATTCAGGTCGATCCCTTCATTGACAAGCTCCATCGGTCTGTACGGGGGAACCCGGGGAACGGCCAGTCCGGCGTTGCCACTCGGCGGGAATTGATCCCGCAGTGGACTCTGCCGGGTCAATGAGGACCGCCGAGTCTTCGTGACCCCTTTCGCCCAGAGCATTTTCGCGCGTAACGCTTCAAAACTATACCCCCGTCCGAGGCGGTTCGTCACTCGGATGAGGTTGTTCAGGCTTTCGGTATACGCATTGGTGATCGGGTGGTCAAAGTACGCTAAGATCTCGTTCTGCCAGTTCTGCCACGCCGTGAGTAATTCGGCAAACGCTCTGCGGTGGTCCGCACCGAGGGATTGCTCCCACCTCTGAAAAGCGGCGCGTGCTTCGGTGCGACTGGTGCAATCATACAGGCAAAAGAACGCTTCCTTCAGACGGTGAATCTCCCCAAGCGTAGGATAGTTTTTGACCCACGTGGACAGCAACAGCGCTTCACGATCGGTCAGCTCGGCCTCACGTTTGAGGAGGACGAATCGATCGTGCATGAGCCCCCGCCGCTGGGTCGGCGTCAGCGACTCCCGCAGTTGTTTGCGCACCCGCTCCATCGCCGTATTCGCCATTTTGAGTACATGGAACTTGTCGATGACAATCGTGGCGTGCGGTAGAACCGCCTGAACGGCGTCCTTGTACGGGTGCCACATATCCATCGCGACCAGTTGGACTCGCTTCCGCTTTGGCAATCGTGTCAGATAGGCTATTACCGTCTCCTTATTGC
>JAKBXD010000275.1 GCA_021840785.1 Pseudomonadota bacterium | reverse complement strand
TAGACTCCGGGTGACCTTCGAATTTCTGGATCCCGAGACAATTTTGTTGCGCAACATGGATCACCACGATCGGGCGCTCAAGCGTTATTAAGAGATTGGAGCGAGGGCTCGAGTGTATTAATCGGGACCAGCGGCGGGTAGTCGACGATTGGATGTTTGGACGGGTATCTCGACCACGTGATGGATGTTCGGCGTCACCAGGAGTGTCTGCGCTCCACCGTGGTCCAAATGGCGCGGCCCGCCCACCGTTCCGCCAAGACGACACCGGCGGCACCCCCTGTCACCATGGTGTTGGCGCGAGAAATCGCACCGCCCGACGAGGGAAATCCCATTGAATTGAATGGTTGCTTCTGACCACGCTGCCCGTGACGACGGGCGACGACGCTGCTCGCATCGTGACCGATGGCGAATTGAACGCTGACATTTTACGTTGAAAACAGGAGGAAGCCAGGTCGAAGCCCTCCCATTGGAAAGTCGCGAACGGCTGGAACGGGCGATCACCTGGTATTCCATGGTGGCCTGGCGGCTACTTTGGATGACCTATCCGGTGCGCATCGACCCCGGTCCGTCTCCGACGGTCGCGTTTTCGCCTGAAGAAATCGCCACCTTGGAACGCCTCGCGACCACGCAAAAACCTGCCCGGCCAGCCGGGCAACCCTTGACGCTCCGCGACGCCGTTCGGACGATGGCCAAACTTGGAGGGTTTTTAGCTCGAAAGAGCGATGGCGAGCCCGGGGTGAAACCCTTGTGGCGCGGATATCGCCCATTACAGCTTCTTGTCTGGTGGGATAAGGTGCCTCGCTCCCCCGTCGTAAAAAGCCGCCGATCGGCGTACTCCGTCGTCTTTGGCGACGGCCTATTTCCATTCCGCAAAACGCCGATGCCCTCGGCGCTTCATCCATCGTGTGCACACGCCGTAGTTCCGATACTCTTCAACGTCTAGAGCGGATTATGGAAAAACATCCCTGGCCATGGGTAAAGATTAGATCCCCGCACGGGGTGGGCGACCACAAGATGGAAAATCGGCCATCATGAGGCAGAGGAAACGAATTTTAGGTGTCCACGCTATTGACATAAGTCCATGAGCGTTCCCGTGGCTCGGACCAGATAATCGGGGCACCCGAAGGATTATCGGGCGTGTAACGCCTTGTCGCCGCTAAAAATTGAGCGAAGGCGCCCGCACGAGCGCGGGCTCTCCTTTCACCAAGACTTCCCGACCCGCCTTCATCTATGCTGAAGCGCCGTAATGTCGGCGATGGGTAGGCCCGTAATCGCGGCAATCTGTTCGATCGGCAGACCTGCGACCAACATCCGGCGGACCATGTCTTCTTTGCCTTCTTCTCGTCCTGCCCGCTTAGCGGTTTCGATGGCAGTAGCATAATCGTGCAATGCCTTTTGACGGGCTTCGTAACGTTGCCGCGTTTGTTCGTCGTGACTCAGAAATTCCAGGGTATTCAACGCTTTCTCCATGATGGGATCTCCTTTCACCAAGACTTCCCGATCGGATTTCGTCTGCGCTTTCAAAAAAGCTAACCAACGGATCAAGGCACTCTGCTCGCGGGGGGTGCCCTGAGCCAATTTCGGCAACTCGAGAAAATGGATGGTCAGATGGTCGGTGAGCATGACCCCGTCTTGATTGCATAGCTGGAACACATTATGCACGCGATCATTGGGTATTTCCACAAAGTCGAGGACGTTGATGGCGATGGCGGGATGCAAGGTGTGATACGTCTCCCCTTCATGCAACTGACTTTCGTAGAGCTTGGTCCAGTAATAGAGGCTCTGTTCCCGCATTTCGCCGGTGTTCCGAATTTGGGTTTCGATGTCAATCAGCATAGCTTGGTCCGTGCGGGCCACAATATCCAGGACCGACATCTTATCCGTCAACGCATCTTTGTCGATGTAGGGATTGAGGAGCTGGACCGACGTCACCCGTGGCGCGCCCGCATCGTCAAAGATGCCATTGAGGAACGCGATTAAGATATCGGTGCGCTCTTCATCGCCAAACAGACGTTTAAACAGAAAATCGACTAACGGGCTCAACAGTCGCTCATCAGCCACCCGCCCCACCTCCTTGGGTGTCTTTATTGTACCCGATTGACCGGGCGACGATCACGCCAGCGAAGGTTCTCCCGATATAGATTAACAATATAGGCGTCATGGCCAACAAAGACCATGAGACTCAAGATCCGTACTGAAATCAAGGGTCACGCGGCGCATCTGGCTTTGATGCCGCTCGTTCCCATCCATACCAGGTCATGACGATGTCACGAATGTGACACTAAGAGACGCGGCGGACATCGCGGATCAGTCGTTAGCCGAGTTTATTGACATCCTTCAGCAACGCCAAATTTCAAGGACCCAGTATTATGACGAAGCGCTGGCGCACGATGTGGCCTTGGTCGCCGGGGATGCCTGCGACGACGATGAACGCCGCAGGAGGCATACGGGGCGAGAACGCAGTGGAATGTTGGCGCCAATCGGGGCATCCGGCGATACGCCAAATAGAGACGGCAGTGTGTGTGCCGACTGCTCACGGAGGGAGGCAATCCATGGATCGGCTCGTCGGAGGTCTGATTCCGCCGGCGGTTCAGGCGGTATGGGGCCTGTCGGCGGATGACACGGCATCGCCGCTGAACCGCGGTGGTAATCGCAGTGTTCGTGTGGGGACGACTTGACGCTTACGTACATAACTCTAAGGCCCCCTAAGACACGTGGACAACCGTAAGGTTTAGAGAACCACGACTAGATGCGAAGTGCTGGGCCCAGGATTCGGATTTTCAACACCAATTAACGTCCTTATTAACCCTGAAATTTCAACTCTTCGATAACGCGGCCTAATCGTTAATTGTCGTCTGCGAGGAGTATAGACTCATCGGGGTTGCGGGGCTATCGGGAGTACCAGGAACCCCCAGCAGTGGCTCGCGGCGCACGTGCTCACGGCTTCGTCTCAAGACGCCCCTACCTTTTTCTACGACTTAACGTCCACGTACGTGGACGGCACGACCAGTCCGTTAGCGAAACCCGGATATTCTCGAGACCATCGCCCCGATCGAACCCAAATCGTCATCGGATTATTGATTACGACGACGGGCGATCCCGTGTATTGGCAGGTGTGGCCCGGTAACACGCCGAACGTGACCGCGGTGCAGACGGTGGTC
>JAKBXD010000274.1 GCA_021840785.1 Pseudomonadota bacterium | reverse complement strand
GGGTGGGCTCTGCAGATCTGTCGTAGCATCGCGCCTACTCTTCAGCTTTGATACATGAATGATGGTACCTGGTGAGATACTGGTGTCGACCCATGAATCACGGAGAGTGATAGCGACCGGCTTATTCGCTCGCTCAACATTGGCCAGCAACAATTTCTCAGGGCACCGTCGGCCTTGTAGATTGGTGTATTCGCCATCCACGACTTGCTTGACTCGATAGCGGTTGAGATGGTTGACACCGTCGTTGGCCACGGACACAGTGCTGGACGCCATACCAACTTTGCGCGGACTACGAGACTTGCGCGGGCTCCTTTTTCGGGGTGAGATCTACATTCGTGTGAGCTATCTACTTCGTACAGGCATCACATTCTGCGCAGGATGACTTGCCCTATGTGCTTGAGTTGCAGAGAATTCCGCCTCCGCCAAGACATCCGCGTCGAGGTCGTCATCGCCGAATTCGTCGTCGTCGTCGTCGATTACAATCGCTTGTTGCGGACGAGGCATGACACTCCGCGGCGACATAGGCGCTGCCGCTACTGAAAGTGCTGCTGGAGCTGGCGCAGGCACTACCTCGCTATTCGACGCCTCCCTGGAGGGTCCTTGAGATGCTAGCTCATCGAGATCCTCCGCGGTCAGGTCGAAATCTTCATCAAAGTCATCGGAGTTGAAGAGCACAGGCGGTGGAGCCGGCGGAGGCGGCGGAGGCGGAGTGCGTTGCTTTACTGGATACTGTCGGCCTGATCCACTTGTTGATCGGCTAATCGCAGGTCGCTTATACGCCGGTAGCGGTGCCTTGCTCTGCAGATACAGCACAGTAGGCTTGGATGGGTCGGAGGTGGACTGCATTTGACTCGGGATAGTTTCGTCTACCCTTGGGTTGTCGAACACTAGCGGTCTCGCTGGGGCTTCGCAGACCGCCTTTGGCGGTGGGCGTACTGAATCGCTGCGTCGTGGCAGCGTTGGTGCCGGCGGCGGCTGTCGTGCTTCCAGAGGACTTGCAGCCGGCGCAGCCATGAGGCGTGCGCCTGTCTCTGGTAGCGGGCTTGAGCTGGAGGGCACGTCTCCGTGCGCAACATCCATTACGGCAGACTGAGCAAGTTTCTGCGTTGCCAGTGTCTCCTGCAGCCTCTCCACCATCGCCGCGACTTTCGTCTTGCCCGCTGAGTCTGTCGCGTGCATATCGCGCCATTGGTTGATGTTTGCGCGTGTCTCCGTCCGTTGCCGCTTGCTCTTGCTAGTCGGCCAGTCATTTCCAGTACTTGCCCATCGCCTGAACCCCCCACTCTTGATCGGCGTCTCGATCGGTCTGGGTGATGCCTGTGCGACCAAGTGGCTGAAGTCTGACAGTTTCAGCGCGCTGCCAGCACCCTTGTCAAGGCCATATGTTTGCCACAGTGCGGCGGTCGGGTCAGCTTCGGGTGTCCGCTTCTCCGTCTGCGTCACAGGCGCAGCAAAGACTGCGGATGCTTCCTGGCGCTCAGATGATGAGGCCGGGCACGAGGGTGACGAGCTTCTTCCTCGTTCACGCTTCCGGCGGTTGGGCGTGAGAAGGGTAGAGGAGCTATTCGGAATCCAACCAAGCTGCTCTTCTGGCGATCCTTCTTCCGCCTGCGGAACTCTCGGCGCATCGTTCAAGTCCCCTATCAGATCCTCGAGCGGCAGATGGTCACCCGGCGTGCAAGGAAAGGTATGTGCGTGGGGCAGTTGAGGCGTCTTGGTCGCCTTTCCGGCTGGTGCCGGCGCTGATGACGCTTCTGGCTGCATTGCCTCGGAGTCCGCAGGCGTGTTCACATGCGGTTCCTCGCGCACGTTTGCCGCCGCCTCAGATGGCCCACTTATGCTCTCGGACGCACCATCGTCGCGTAACTTCTCTGGCTCGGTTGCTTCCAGTACAAAAGCCTTCAACTTGGATTTGGCCTGCGAGGTGGCGGGTATTGGAGGCCTCGGCACAGGCGTGTTCGAGCTCTTCTCACCAAGCGGCTGTCTCTGTTTATCGAAGTCATTGCTGCGATGCCAATGAGCTGGTTTCTGTGTCACATGTCAATGTCTATGTCTATTTACCATCACCCAGCTGGATTCACCTTGCTCGTACTGCTCTGGTCGAAGAAGCTTTTGGTACGACTCGCCATGCCACACCGCGGTGGCTGTCAATCCGGAAAGGCTCGAACTGATGATGTACGTGCTATCCACGAGCCATATGGGTGCGTCTATCGTTGTGTCGTAAGATGTCAAATACCGGATACAGCCGTGTCAATATTCACGAAAGCCATGTTCGACGCGTTGACCAGACGCGTCTTCCGGCTGACACTCGGATCTTCGGAGCGGCCCGGACCCCGCTATCACGTGACTTGAACAGACCTCGACGACCACACGGTGCGACAAACCTCGGAAGCGGTGTCGCGGGTGCTGATGGGAAGGCGTTGTGTTGGAAGTGGACGGATGTCACTGCGAACAATCACAGACCAAAGCGACGTCCACAGCAGGCCCGTCTCGTTGGCGGATGAGCGAGGAGGGACTTCGGTGACTTCACGTGAGGTTAACGCCCGGCGTCTCCAGTTGAAGCTTGATGACTTTCGACGTCACTCTGCACTCTTTCACTTGCCAGCGATATCCGGGTATGTCTTTGCTGCAAGTCTTCTACACGCCATATGGTCGTGGCGCGCAGGCATCCGTCTTCTCCCGCTCTTCCCAAGACTCTTCAATTGAGCACACTTTCCATTAGCTGTCTTGTCAGGCACACACCCCGGGGCAATGTCCTCTGCCAGACGAACAAACTGCTGGAGAAGACGACTGGTGTTGCAGCCATCATACTGTACCCATCTACGCTCCGCCCACCATGAGGTTTCCCGGCGCGCTTCAAACAGAGGGAGGCGCATCCAGGGTTCCTGGCGCAAAGTCGCCCAAGCAGCGCAAGCAACGCTCGCCACGCGACCACGGCTTCTTCCCGGGCCGGACACTTCCAGTTTACACAGGACCCTACTTGGTTGGGACGATGGAGATCGAAGTACCAGTTGAGAAACCGAGGCGGTTCTCACACATCAAGCGGAATGGCAAACACATTCTCCAGCTAGAGACGGTGCTCATGACAGTATACTATCCAGCTTCGTACTCCGATCGCAACCCGGACATCCGAAAGGGAGACTCGAAAGGCCTCTCGCGGCAGCTA
>JAKBXD010000273.1 GCA_021840785.1 Pseudomonadota bacterium | reverse complement strand
AGACGCTGCCCTACACTTCACGCGAAGTGCATAATGGCTGGGTGCAGTGGTGGATCGATGGAGGAGCCTTGGCGGGACTTGGCTTTGCCGCCCTCTTAGCGGGCTTCATGTATGCCGTCTGGCGCTCCAGACGTCTTGCCGAGGAGAGCAGGTGGGTGGCTGCCGGTTTAGCGGCGTTGACGGGAGCGCTGTTGGGCCACAGCCTGGTCGATTGGGATTTGTCGTTTTTCTGGGAAGAACTCTTCTTAGCCGCCACCTGGAGTGTGTTTTTAGGAGGGGCGATTCGCGCTGAAGGGCCGCTGCTCTTGGCCAAACGAAAGATCTGGCCGCTTTGGACGGCCGCCGGCATCTCCGTGGTGATGGCGCTCTTTACCTTCAACCTGGCCCAGGCGCAGGGCTACTTACAGGCAGCCAACCAGGCCGCCGGGGTTGCCAAGCCCAACGATACGGTCGTTTTGGCCAAATTGAAGGTGGCTTTGGCGGATCAGCCCAGTTTGGGCGCCGCCCAACAACTGAACGCGGAACTTTTGGCGAATCTGTCTACCAAATCGAAAAGCGGAGTGACCTTCCAAGAGGCTAATTCAGCCTATCGTCAGGCGCTTAAGCTGTTGCCTACGTCGGCGACCGCCTATGCCAACTATGGGACGTATTTGGTCGCGGCCAAACAGTATACGGAGGCCCTTAAGGAGTTTATGCGGGCCACTCAGTTGGCGCCGATGGATTCAGCCAGCCTGGATATTGCTTGGCAGGGCTTGTATAACGTGGCGGTGGCGGGCCTAACCAGTGGCAACCATGCGCTTACCCTGGCCTCGGCAGAAGATCTTAAGACGGCCTTTTCGAATTACGCGAGCTTTGGCCGAGCGATCCCCGAGGGCATGATCCCTTCCCTGCAGTTGCCCGCGCCTACGGGTGCCGACCAGTTGGCTGAGGGCCTGTCATTATTGATGCAAAATCAACAAAAGGCTGCAGCTAAGGAATTTGCCACGGTCACCCCCTCGAACTTTGCTGCCACGGGTCACGAGTGGGTGGAGATCATCGCCCTGACCCAAAAGCCGAAGTTCTGGAAGTCTAGTGGGATTTTGGGCACGGTGGCTAAAAACCTCGTTCACTGGAGCATGGTGAAATAGGTGATTTCTCCAAAGGCCGAGGCGGTAGCGACTCCAACGTTGCAGAGCGTGGGCTTGATCGTGGGCTACACGGTGCTTCTGACCACCCTGTCACTTTTTCGATGGCAGCACTGGTTTGCCACGGGCTGGGACCTAGGCTTTTATCAGCAGGGTCTTTGGGCCCTTTGGCATCGGGGGCCAGGCGCGTATTCGAGCATGACCGGCGAGCCGGTCATCGCGGATACCGCTTCCTTCGTGCTTTGGCTGTTGGCACCCTTCTACCACTTTTTAGGCACTAGATTTCTCCTGGTTCTGCAATCTTTTAGCCTTGGTCTCGGCTACTGGTGGATCCAACAAATCGGGCACGATTTAGAGGTTTCTTCGGCTCAAAGCCGACTGGTCGGCCTCGTCTATCTGCTCTTTCCCGCCCTGTTGGCGGCGAATTTGTATGACTTTCATCCCGACGTGCTCGCCGTGCCGCTGCTGTTTGCCGCCGTCCACTACGCGCTTAAAGAACGCTGGCTGGCTTATGCCGTCGCCGTCTTTTTGGCCTTGACCGTTAAAGACATGGTCGCGGTCGCCGTCATTGGGCTAGGCATCAGCCTGGTATGGGGCTCGGGCCGTCGGGTAAAGCTGATTGGCGCTGCCACCATGGTGGCAGGCCTGGCCTGGCTTTTTGCCACCACGGCCTACCTCATCCCCTTGTTAGCGGGCCACCCGATGAGCCAATGGAGCGCGTATTATGGCCAATATGGCGCTACGCCCATCCAGGGCGTCAAGACCCTCTTGAGCCATCCTTGGCGCTTCTTTGGCTGGGCCATGGCGAAACGTCCCTGGGAATATCTTGTCTGGATCTTTGGTCCCTTGCTTGGTATCGTGGGGTTGGGCGTTCGAAAGGTGGGACGCGAGGCACGTTGGATCATCGCTGGACTCGTCGTGCTGGAGATCAATTGCCTTAGTCGCTTTCCTGCGCAAACCTCGCCCTTTGATCAGTACAGCCTTTTTGCCCTACCCTCACTATTTGTGAGCGGATTGGTTGGCATCCGCGCATCTTCTACCTGGGCAGCCACTATGAAGGGGCCAAAGGGCCGCTTTTCAAGGATGATGGCCATGGTCGAGAGCCGACGGCTTGCGGTAGCCCTATCGATTTCTGGGATCTTTTTGCTGGTGATGGCGTGGCACCTTCACGACACGACCTGGCATGGAACTCCTCCAAATCAGCCCCAACTGCGCTATGCCGCCTCGCTTATCCCCCGGTCCTCGCCCGTGGTGGCACAGAACTTCTTAGTGCCGCACACGGCCAATCGAGCGGATGTGGCGGTGGCGAACACCCTGGGCTCGGTGGTGCTTAAAAGGGGAACCTATGTGTTTTTGGATGAAAAGTTTTCGACGGGGACGACTCCGCCCGCGATGGTAGCGCAGTGGACGGGATTTTTCGCCAAGCACGAAAAACCCATCTATCGTAAGGATGGAGTAAGCTTATTCAAGATTGTGCGAACCGTGCCCACGGGAGCACCTGCTTAACGACTGAGATGCTGGCAGCGGGTACGACGTTATCTTATCGCCAAATGGGGTGAGCATGCATGGCCGAACAAAGCCTTACGGGGAGTGTCGAGATCGAGTCTGGGTTAGGCTCCTTAGTCAACTCCGACCGTCTGGCGCCCTGGGTGTGGGTCTTTTTATACACGGCCGTTTTGGCTTCGCTTTCTGCCATTCGCTATCAAGCGTGGTTTGCTACCGGATGGGATCTGGGGCTTTATGAGCAGGGTCTCTGGGCGATTTGGCACCACGGCCTCTTGGCCGATTCGAGCTTCACGCATCTACCGATGGTGGCCGAATCGGGATCCTTAATCTTGTGGGCCTTGGCCCCCCTCTATCACGTAGGCGGCACGGGCCTTCTGTTTGCGTTGCAGTCATTTGGCTTTGGACTCGGCTATTTAGGCATTATTCGCATCGGTGAGGACTTGGCCGTAGATGCCCGGACGCGCCATGTGATCGGGCTGGTCTATCTTATTTACCCGGCACTTTTTGCCGCCAATCTCTACGATTTTCACCCGGCCACGCT
>JAKBXD010000025.1 GCA_021840785.1 Pseudomonadota bacterium | reverse complement strand
ACAACGGCGTCGTCCTCAACAAAAACGGCAGTCTCACGGCCGGGTTTTATTACACCGGCCCCGACCTGGACTCGGCGACGAATGCGGAGTTGGCGTCCATGTCCAACCGCATCAATACCGCGCTGTCCCTGGGGGATGGATGGGTACTGAACTGCGACGCCATCCGTATCCCGGCGCCGGGCTATGCCGCGGAAGCGAACTTCCCGGATCGCACCACGCGCCTGATTGATGATGTCCGGCGCGTTCGCTTTGAATCCGAAAGCGCCGGATATACCTCGCGCTTCGTGCTGACGGTGACCTATTTTCCGGCTCCGGACGCCGCCACCAAGGCCGGATCCTTTCTGGTGGATGGCGGGGAAAAAAGCACCCCCGGCGGCGATAACCTCAAGCGC
Source organism: Pseudomonadota bacterium (assembly GCA_021840785.1). Next base: position 16,354 of record JAKBXD010000025.1, on the reverse strand, counting down.
TTCAAGGAGCGCATCAACGAGATTCAGGGCCGACTGTCGAGTTTTCTCAAAATACGTCGTATGGAAGACATCCTGGACGAGCGGACTGGAGAAATCATCAACAGCGAAATCCTGCAATATCTCGAATATTGCGTGAGTTTCCGCAACCGGCCCTTCCGGCTATCCATGGTGCCCATGTATCTGGACTCGGTGCTGGGCCGGCATGAACTGGTGACTGGATTCAATCCCCGGATCGACAACCAGGCCGTCGCCTGCCTCGCCATTGAAGGATTCCCGGCCATGACTTCGCCTGGCATTCTGGATTTTCTCTCCCGGTTGCCGGTGTCCTACCGCTGGTCCAACCGCTTCATTTATCTGGACCCCATTCAGGCTGAAAAGGAGATCAACCGGTATCGGTCACGCTGGAGCCAGAAGCGCAAGTCGGCTCTCAATGTCGTCCGGGAGAGTCAGGGCGGGCAGGCCACGCACATCAACATCCACGCCGATCAGCAGACCAACGATACGGTTGTGGCGATAGCGGAGGCGTCCAGCGGCGCGGTGCGCTTCGGATACTACACCAGCGTCATCCTGCTGGCCCATGAAAGCGAGAAGGTGGTCATGGACACGGCGCGGGAGGTCCAGAAGGTCATAGAAAATGCAGGCTTCGGGGTCCGCATCGAGGACGTGAACGCCGTGGAAGCCCTCATGGGTTCCATGCCGGGAAACACTTACGCCAACGTCCGGCGGCCCCTGATCCACACGTTGAATCTGGCGCATCTCCTGCCCTTCACCAGTGTTTGGCCGGGACCGGACGAAAACTCCTGCCCGTTCTATCCACCGCACAGCGCGGTGCTGATGCACGCGAATACCGATGGCAGCACGCCGTTTCGCATTTCGCTGCATGCGGGGGACATTGGTCACAGCGTCATTCTCGGCCCCACCGGCATGGGAAAAAGTACCCTTCTGGCATTGGCCGTGGCCCAGCAGTTCCGTTACCCCAACGCCCAGGTCTTCGCGTTCGACAAGGGGTATTCCATGCTGCCCCTGGTCTCCGCCGCCGGTGGCCAGCACTACGACATTGCCGGTGACGCCCATGATCTGGCGTTCTGTCCCCTGGGCATGGTGGACAAACCTTCGGAGCAGTCCTGGGCGGCGGAGTGGGTCGAGGGACTGGTTGCCCTGCAACTGGGCAAAGACACCCCCATCACGCCGCGCATGCGCGATGAAATCTATCGCGCCATCGTTCAGTTGGGATCCAGCACCACGGAGATGCGGCAACGGACTCTGGGATCTCTGGTGACCATCATCCAGGACGACGACCTGCGTGACGCATTGAAATACTACACGCTGAAAGGCCCCGCCGGGCACCTGCTGGACGCCGAGAGCGACGGCCTGGGCGATGACATCTTCCAGGTCTTCGAGATGGAGCACCTGATGAACCTGGGCGAAAAAATCCTGTTGCCCACGCTCCTGTATCTCTTCCATCGCATCGAGCAGCGATTTAAAGGACAGCCGAGCCTGCTGGTTCTGGATGAGGCCTGGGTCATGCTGGGGCACGACGTGTTCAGGGCAAAAATCCGGGAATGGCTGAAAGTACTGCGCAAGGCCAACGTCGCCGTCGTTTTTGCGACCCAGAGCCTTTCCGACCTGATCAAGTCCGGCATCGCGGATGTCATCTTCGAGTCCTGCCCAACCAAGATACTCCTGCCCAACCCGGAGGCCATGACGGATCAGTCGCGTCCGCTCTACGAATCCGTAGGGCTGAACCAGCGCCAGATCGAGATTCTGGCCAATGCCATCCCGAAGCGTCAGTACTACATGATGCACCCCGATGGGCGGCGGCTTTTTGAACTCGGACTGTCCGGCCCGGAGCTGGCCTTTGTCGGCGCGAGCGGAAAGGAGGACATCGCCCGCATCCGGGAGCTTCGCGACCTCTATGACTGGAAATGGCCGGCACAATGGTTGCGGGAACGCGGACAGGCCAAGGCCGCCGACCTCTGGGATTCGTACTGATTCATTCATTACTTCAAAGACAGGAGCTATCGCCATGTTTTATTTTCATGATCCGTTGATAAATACCACGCAACCGCCTGTTACGCCGCCCGCGATGTCGCGGGTAGTGGAAGCGCCGGTGCCGTCCACCGCGCCACCCAAAGGATGGCAATGGGCGAGCTCCAAATCCAATTCGGCGGTTGCACCGGGCACGGCTGCAGGTGGTGATGAGGATCAGGGAAAGAAACGGGTTTTGTCCTCTCCCTCCACCTCATCGTCAAAACCGATTCACATGCAGCCCGTGCCCGTAACCCCCTGTTCAGCGGTTCCGGCGAATGCGCCGTCACCATCGACGACACCGGCATGGCAACCGCCGAAGGGTTACGTCTTGTGGATGGGTCATCACTCCGCCGCGCAGACCAAAGCCCAGCCATCGGCGGCACCGACAGCGGCACTTCCGACCTGGAGCATCGTCTCCTGGAGGAACCTTGCGCCGCGCAGCATCACGGGGACCAGAGAGGAGGCCATCTCCCAGGTCGAGAGCGATCTGGCGACGGCGGGCGTCCATCACCTGGATATCCAGGTCTATGCCGCGGTGCATACCATTGTCGCATTAAAAGCAAAAGCATAAATCGCATGGACGTCGCAAACAGTCAGTCCATTTCTGAAGTCAACCGGCAACTGAAAGATCGGTATCCGGGGCCGTGTGGCCCCCGGTACTGGCTGATGGATGAGGGTGGCGGAATCGTCGTGCGCGGCTGGCGGCTGGAACTCAACGGAACGCCCATGGGCGACCATCTGGCCGTGTGCGGCACGGTGGATGAGGCGCTGAGCTGGATCGATGCGCACAGCGGCCGATAACACCCTTCCCTTCGCAGAGTGCATCCCTTCACTTTCACGGATACCGCCTTCGCGTCCGGCCCAGAATCTTGCTCGGCATTTTCAATAGGTGTCAGTGGTTACCGTCGATGCCCAACAGGCTCACGGCGTCCCCATAGTTACCGGAAAATCAGAAATAGGAGACATGACATGGCTGTGGCAGTCGATGAAATGCGCGCGCGGCTCCAGTTGCCGCCCACAAAATCCGCCAGCCTCTGGCGCGGCATGTATTCCGACGGTCAGCGGCTGGGCCTCTGGACCGGATACGACAAGTTCACCACACCAGCCAGCAAGGAGGCCATCAAAAAGGGTGGCTTTGCATGGCTCGGGGAAAAGAAGATCTGGTGCGGTCCGCTGAGTAAAGCGCGATCCACCATCGAGGACCTTGCCCATGGCTGGCCGGGTCAACATCCCCTGGAGCGGGGCATGGCGATTCTGGAAAAGGCCATGCGGCAGCCGGAACCCTTCTGGGCCATGGCCGTCCGGCCAAGGCTGGATCAGAAACGCGAAAATGGACCATGGATATTTTCCTTCCCCTACGACCAGACCACTATCACTTTTCTCAAGCGGTCGGGCCGTGCGCAGTGGGACGCGGGAGCCCAGGCATGGGTCATCGAGGGAGAGAAGGAGGATGTCCTGGCGCTGCTGGAGACCGCCGCCATACCGGAACGGTATATCGCGGTTCACCGCTTCGGCGAGCCGTTCCAGTTGACGCCAGCCGCCGGCGGCTGGACGCCTTATCTGGTCGGTGTGGATGGGGACGACGTGGAGACCGAGCGGGTGAAATTACAGGTCGATGGCGCGGAGATGCCCCTGGAATCCAGCATGAGCGCGGAGGAAAAGGCCAAACTTAAGGCCATGGAAGAGGCCAAGGCCAAGCGTGAGGAAGCCATCCAGCGGGCATTTTATGAGCCTATGGCCCTGCTGCCCGTGGAAGAAAGCGTCATCGAGGATATTGCTGTTCGCTGTTCCTTGATGCCCCACCAGAATGATGGAGTTCGACACTTCCTGACCAGGACCTGCGCCCTCAACGGCGATGACATGGGCCTGGGCAAGACCCGACAAACAATTTCCGCCGCCAGCCACCTCCCGGGTGGCAAGGTAATCGTCTGCCCCGCCAGTCTCAAGGATAACTGGAGCCGCGAAATTCGCATGGTGATCCCTGACGCGGAGCCGTTCATTTTTGAGAACGCATTACCCGACAGGCAGCCGGAATGGTTGATCGTGAACTACGAACGTCTCGGCGCCCTGCTGGAACACCTGGATGCCGACACTTTGCAGGGCGCAACCCCATCGCAGGGGGCAGCCCATGACTGGAAATTCGTCGTTGCCGCCTTCGACGAGGCCCATTACCTCAAAGAGCCGTCAGCCCAGCGCACCCAGGCGTCCTTCGACCTGGCGGCGCGCGCCGAACGTAAATGGCTGCTGACGGCCACACCAATGCTCAACAAACCGGAAGAGACTTGGACGCTGTTAAGGCTCTCCGGGCACCCGGCGGGCGACATCGACCTCAAGGAATTCTCCAAGCACTTCAGCAAATCACGCAACGACCGCAAGGGCCTGGGTGACCGGATCAGTGAATGGATGATCCGGCGGCTCAAGAATGACGTCCTGACCCTGGAGGGCAAGTACCGGCAGGAGCCGTTGCTATCCGCCAATGAGCGCGACATGAACAAGTACCGGGACTTCATGGATGACGATACCTTGATTCCCTTACAGAAAATCAATCTCGCCCGGCAATGGCTTGAACGGGTCAAGCGGGGTCCCATCCTGGCGATGCTGGGCGACCTGCAGCCGGACGCCAAGGCCATCATCTTCTGCAATTTTACCCAGACGGCTGACTGGTTTATGGATCAATTGCCCAAAGGCTCCACCGCGCGGATCACCGGAAACGTATCCCGGAAAAAACGTACGGCAGCGGAGATGCGGTTCCAGAATGACCCGGCGTGCCGCTGGTTCATTGGCAACATCGATGCCGCCGGGGTCGGCCTCAACCTGACCGCCGCAACCTACGTGTTCTTCGTCTCCCGACCCTGGACACCAGCGAAACTCGACCAGGCGGAGGACCGTGCTTACCGCATCGGCCAGGGCCAACGGGTGGAAATCTGCACTCCCACCATTCCAGACACCATCGACGACCAGATCAAGGCGCTATTGGAAAACAAGGAAGAAATTACCAACGACGTGTTGATTGGCGCGCTTCAGGCGGGCAAAAGGAAGAAGGAAGAGGAGCAGGCGGCGTGAAGCCTTATAGATAACAAGGAAACACTTTTCGACCAAAGGAGTAAATCATGAATAGCAACGCACCCCAGTCATCCTGTGTCACCACCGAGACCATCCCTGGATTCAAGATTATTCGCGCCCTGGGGACGGTCTACGGCGTCTCGGTCAAGAGCCGCAACTTCGTCGGCAACGCCTTGGGCAACCTCCGCGCAACCTTCGGCGGCGAGCAGGGCGGATTCGCCAATCTGGTCTCCGCCACCCGCCAGGAGGCCATCGCATCCATGCTTCAGCAGGCGGACGGGATCGGCGCCAATGCCGTCATCGGCATGCGCTTCGACTCCGGGGAGTTCGATTCTGGGAAAGGCCAGAGCATGGAGCAGGTGGTGGCTTACGGCACTGCCGTGGTGCTGGAGGCTGTTCAGTAGCGTGAAATTTTGGCTCGGTATTTTCAATAAACAACGGGGCCACGCGCCCCAAACCCAAAGGAGATTTACCATGAAGATCAACAAAAACCGCACCATCGCCAGCGTGGCTGCCGCCAGCATGGCCGCCGTCACCCTTTTGCTGACGGGCTGCGCTGGAAATCCCTACATGACCAACGGTCAAACCGCCGACGCTACGGGTGGCGCTCTTTTGGGTGCCGTGGCCGGCGCCGTTATCGGCAACCAGACCGGCGCGGGCCTCGCCGGCGCCGCCATCGGGGCCGGGATTGGTGGACTCGCGGGCGCCGGGATGGGCAACCAGCAACCACCGCAATATCAACAACCCTATCAGCAACCGCAGTACCAGCAGCAGCCGGGTTACTACGCGCCGCCGGTCAACAATCCGCAATGTCCACAGGGATATACCTGTGTGCCCACGGCGCCGCAGTATCAGCAGCAGTACCCGTAAGCCAAAGGAGATAAAACATGACCACGCTTCCAATCATGTCCAAACTGCTGGACTTGCCGGGGCAACTGATGGCAACCCACCCGGTCATCGGGGCGTGGTCACCATTGATCGTCATGACGGCCTGGGTCCTCTGGTCCCTGGTCATGATCGGCGGGGACTTCATCCAGATCCTCACCTTTCGAGCCAGCATTTCCCGGCTCTTCGGTGACCTCTTCCGCTTTCTGTTCTTCACCATTTTTATGCTGATCACCTTCGTAGGTGCCTGCATCTGGTCGTTTTCGGTGCTGTTCTAGCCCTTCAACCTCATTGCTGTCCTCCTGCCAATTCATCCTCATGAGGTGGTGTGGGGTGGAGGGAAAAGAAAATGCGTCGCCAGATTCTTCTTTTTCCCAACCCCAACACCACCGTTCGCGCAAAACCCTTGCAGGGTGCAAACCGTGATCAGGTCCCGCTTCGCCCTACAGATAACAGGAAACGTTATTCATAGGGGAGCATTGCCATGAACAAACCGTGCAACATCATACTCATTTCCGCCATCGCCTTTGCCCTGAGCCCGGCTTTCGCCTTCGCGGGCACCCTGACCGGCGGCGCGACCTTTCCAGAGCAAATTGTCCAGGAGGTTACCGAAGTCCAGCAACTGGCCCAGCAGGCTCAACAAGTCCAGGAGCAGATTCAGATGGTCTACCAGCAAGCCATGAATCTGAAAAACCTGCCGACACAGATGTGGTCCAGCGTCTCTGGTGACCTCAACAATCTGGTGAACATCGCCGGGCAGGCGCAGGGCTTGAGCTACGCCAGCCAGAATATCGCCAGCCAGTTCACCCAGACTTATCCTGCGGCATCCAGCATCGGCAACAACTACGGCCAGCAGATGCAAACCTGGACTACCGACACTAACGGCCAGATCCAGTCCATGCTGGCACAGAACCATCTTCAGGCTAACCAGTTCGCATCACAGCAGTCCGCCCTTCAGGCCATACAGAACGCCAGCCAGTCCGCCGGCGGCCGGATGCAGGTGCTGCAGGCTGGCAACCAGATTGCTGGCATGGAAGTCAACCAGATACAGCAGTTGCAGCAGGAAATCATGGCGGGCAATTCGGCCATGGGCAGCTATGAAGCGCAGCAGGTGAACCAGCGGCAGCAGGCGACGAACAATGTCAACAATCTGTACTCGCAGGCCGCCGCGAGTCTGGGGCCAACGCCGACGCAGATGCCTTCAGGGACCGTCCTGCCATAGAAACGGCTCGGTATTTTCAATAGGGGCGGGCAATGACGCCCACCATGAAACAGACCAAGGAAATTCAAATGAATACGAAACTTACCGGCATCGCCACCATCGTCACTGTTCTGGCTCTTGCTGGATGCGCACACAGCGGCCCCCATGGCGGACACACGGAAAAATGGTATGAGCAGCATACGGCGGCCCGGCATGCGGAAAACAAATGGTGCGCAGGGCAATCGATTTCCGTCCAGGTACACAGCAAGTCTTGTGAACGATCCGGGCAAGCGGAAACGGTGGTTACTCTGCACAGGGGTGTGGAGCAGTCCACCCGCAACCTGTGCACGCAGCCAGGGCTGGAGCAATCATTTGGTCCAAAGCTGTATCAGCAGGATTGCCCCGGATACAACCTTCAGGAACATAAAATCACAAAATTAAGGGGGTAGCACCATGAGCAACGCGGCGCAGTTGGTCAGCCTGGCCGGACAGTTCAAAGCAGCCACCACAGGATGGATGACTACCGCCATCGGTTATGCCAAAGACATCTTTGGCAGCCTGGCGGTACTGGAATTCGTCTGGAGCGGGGCGCAGTACGCATTGCGCAAAAACGACCTGCCGGAGTTCATTACTTCGGCGTTTCTGAAAATTCTGAGCCTTTCGTTTTTCTTCTTCGTGCTGATCGACATGGCGCCCACCTTCATCCCCGATATCCTGAATTCCTTTCTGGATATCGGCACCAGCATCGCCGGGGTGCCGCAGATTTCACCGGCCAGTCCTGGCACCTTTGTTGACCTGGGCATTCAGACGGTTGTGCAACTGTTCAACGGACTGGGGAAGATGAGCTTGGGAAATGAAATTGGTGCGCTTTTCCCGGTGACCCTGGCCGCAATTTTTATTCTTGTGGCTTTCGTCATCATCGCCGCGCAAATTTTAATCACGCTCATTGAGTCATACATCGTGGTTGGCGCTGGCGCGGTTATGTTGGGTTTTTTGGGCAGTCGATGGACAACGACTTTCGGTGAAAAGTACTACGGCTATGCCGTCAGCATCGGCATCAAGCTGATGGTCATCGAGCTGATCGCGGGTCTGGGCTTGAAGATGGCAGGCGTTTGGCTCACGGAGCTTATGGCCGCGCACGGAGTTCAGTTATCGATGTACTTTGACATCGCGATGGGTTCCGTCCTTTTTGCCGCACTGGCTATCATGGTTCCCAGCCTCGCGGGCAGTTTCATGAACGGCTCCCCTTCCCTTTCTCTCGGCAACATGGGTGCCGCCGGTGCAGCCGTGGCTGGAGGTGTGGTTGCCGCCGGAGCGGGCGCGGCCATGGGTGCGGCCTCTCTCACCAATTCAGCCATTGGTGCCGCCAAAGGCGCGGGCAGTCTGGCGGCATCGGCCAATACCGCGATGGGCGGCATGAAAGGACTGGGCGCGGCATTCACTGAAGGTGCGGGCGCGGCCAACGAGTCCGGGATACTAGGTCTCGGGGCTGGAACGACCGGAGCGGCAATAGCGGGCGGTTTGACAGGCATGATGGGTCAGGCGGCGTCCGGCATGAGCACGGCGAGCAAACAAGGGCTTCGCGCGGGCGCGGCGATGGCACACGCCCGATTCCATGGGGTATCCGGTCGGAAGGCGCAGGAGGTGTCCAGCGGGCTTGGCGACAAAGCCGTCCAGGGTCACGGGGAAACCACCGCTGGCGGCAATTTCGCCAACAGGGTCAGAGCACAAGCTCCGGGAGAAGATTCCAAGGGCAATAGTGTAGGCCTTGGCGCCGCGCCGGATGCACCCGCCAGCGGTAGTCCTTCCGGCAACGTCGGCGGCGGCTCCAGCCCCAGTGACCCCAACGCGGGCGCGGCGATGGGAAGCACCACCAGTGCGGGGAATAGCGAAGGGTCCATGGCGGCAGGCATTCCCGGTGAGAAGCTCGGATCCACCGCCGCAGGCATTCCTAACGATGGCGTGCCGGTTCGCCCCAATGACGGCGTGCCGTCCAAGGGGACCGGAGACAGTATCGGCGGAGGCGGAAGCAAAGGCGGGCTGTCCGGTCAGGGCAACGGCCCGCGCTTCGACACACGCCCCGATCATGAACAGGCGATCTCCGCTCTGGACAAGATCAAGGAGCGTAACCGTCCGCGCGGTTTTCCTCACGATGGTGGTGGTGCTGGCGCAGGTGGACCGCGCATTGCGCACACCGAATAGTTTTTCCATGGCACCTCGCTTGGCCCGGTCATTCCGGGCTTTTTTGTGGGCGTCACCACAAAAAAGTCCTTCATAATTTTGCAAAAAATACCGCGATCAGGTTAACCGCTGCCCCACAGTGAACAGGAAAGGAAAGATTCATCACCACGGGAGAGCAACCATGGCTCGGAGCAACAGCACAGAGAACAAGAACACCGGCGGGTTTTCCGCGAACCCCTACCTCAATGCGCGGAAGGAGTGGGACGAGCGCTACGGGGACGCCCTCTCCCGCGCCCATAACTGGAAGATGATGGCTTTCGGCGCGGTGGCCGTGGCCGGCATTGCAGTCGCGGGCATCACCTATATTGGCGCTCAATCCAAGATCGAGCCTTTTGTGGTCGCCATTGACAAAATGGGCAACCCCATCGCCATGGCGCAGCCGGTCACTGGCGGGGCAGTAAATCAACGCATCATCGAGGCGCAGGTGAGTAGTTGGGTATGGAACTGGCGGAGCATGCTTTCGGATCCTATGGCTCAGAAGCAGCTACTCGCCCAGGTTTACGCCATGGCGTCCACCCAGACCGCAGCGGAAATCAACCCCTGGTATAAAAAGTCCTGGACGGCTGACGCGGGTTACGTGGTCTCCCCGCACATCACCAGCATTCTGCCAGTCTCCAAAAACACCTATCAGGTGAATTGGCAAGAGACCAAATACCAGAATGGTCAATCGGATGGCACCACAAATTACAAAGGGAACGTGACGGTTGGCATCGACAAGAAGATCGCCAGCACCGCCCAGGCATCCATGCTGAATCCCTTGGGCATCTACGTGCAATCCATCACCTGGACCAAAGTTCTGAGCAGCAATTAACGGTTAAATCCAAAGGAGCAGTGACATGAAGAGCATGAAAAAGCAGTCCATCATCGCGGCAATCGCACTTCTCACATCCCCTCTGGCTTTGGCCAATGAGATGGAGAACAGTAGGCAGGTTTACGACAACCTGGTGAACAACCCAGTCCCCGGCACGGCTTCCGCCAAAACTCTGAAGTCCGCAATTCAGCAGGCGTCCCGGGTCTGGCATGACACCGGCACGGCATCCGCCATCGCTGGGAACAACGGCGAGGTGCTCTATCCATATGGCCAGAGCACGCCTGACATTCTCTGCTCTCCATTGCATACCACTATCATCAAGCTCCTGCCCGGAGAAAAGATTGCCGGTTCCGCACTTGGGGACAAGATCCGCTGGACCGCCACCAATCTGCAACTCGGCAATCAAGCGGTGGTACTAGTCAGGCCCATGCAGAAAGGCATCACCACCAATCTGGTTATCGCATCCACCAGTGGCAAAATATACGACCTGACCTTGGTGAGCGACAAGGCCAAGTTCGTTCCGACCGTGGGTTTTTATGACCCGCAACAGGAGTGGAACAAGGCGGTTGTTGGCGTGCAGATGCAGCAGCAGGCCAATGCCGCAGCCCAGCGCAAGGCCACCATGACTTTGCCCAACATCAATCCTGCGGATCTGGACTTCAGTTACTACTGCACTGGCTCTCACCGCTACCGTCCGGTACGCATCTTCTCGGCGGCTGGAAAAGTCTATCTGCAGATGCCGCCAGGCATGCAGTACGGCAACGCCCCGGCGGTTTTTGTTATGGAAGATGGCAAGGAACAGCTTACCAACTTTCAGATGATTGGTGGCTACTACGTGATCGACCAATTGTTTCATGAGGCCAAGCTCCTGCTGGGTACCGGAGACAACAAACAGATAGTAACCATCCACGCGGGCAACCGTCCTTCCGGGTGGTAATGGGAAAAGGAAAAGGAAAAGGAGAAGAGACATGAATGACAACATGATCCACCTGGATAACGACCCCAGCGGGCAGAATTACCAGCAACCACCGGGTCCGCAGACAGCCGGTCCAGCTATCGACGACGAACTGGCCGGCGATCTGCACGGTCCCGGCCAGACCAGCCGTGGACCGGCGACCGTTAATATCAAAGGCCAGGTAAAAGGGGGCCGCAGTCTGAGCAAAAAGGGCAAGAAACTCATCGTCTTCGGCGGTGCTGGAGTCGCCGCGCTGATTCTGGGAGGGGTCATGATGGCCGGGCACCATGGCGCGTCGTCCGGGTCAGGGCCATCAGTAGAGCTCGCCGGGGCGGGCAATGCCCCTCGCCTGAAGGTCAGGCCCAAGCCGGTATCTTCGGCGGTGGCGGCCACCCTTTCGGCACACGGGGCGGCTGGGGCACAGCACCCGGTTGGCAATACCGCCGCTTCGGCATTGACCACGGCGGCGGCGACAAATACCAAAAAGCCGCCGCTGACACCCCGCCAGAAATACGCCAAGTGGCTGGAAACGCAGCACTACAAGGACCTGGAGGGGCAGCATCTTGCAGGTCAAGCGGCGCTGGTCTCCACCGGCAACTGGATGGCGGCAAAGACGCCTACAACCTTACCGGTATCCACAACGTCCCCCGGGGCGGGTTATCCGGCGATGCCTGGGATTGCCGGTGGCGGCATTCCGGGCATTCCGGCGGGTTATTTGCAGGGCGCTCCTGGGAGTGGACAGCAGAGCCTGCGTGGCGCGGCGGCCAATGCCGCTTTCGTCAAGGCGCAACGCAATAAGAAGGAAAAAAATGACGGATACCTTACGGCACATTTGCACAAACCTGTGAGTCATTCCGAGTTGTTTTCCGGATCCGTAATTCCGGCGGTTCTGGTCACCGGAATCAATAGCCAACTGCCGGGAGAAATCACCGCGCAGGTGCGCCAAAATGTTTACAATAGCCTGAATCCGGGAGAAGTGGTAATTCCTCAAGGTTCGAAATTGATTGGGGTTTATGATTCCGGCGTCCAGTACGGTCAAAGCAGGGTTCTTGTTGCGTGGAGCAGGGTTATCTACCCTAACGGGGAAACCGTGGATTTGCGGGGCATGAGCGGTGTTAACGGTCTTGGGGAAGCGGGTTTCAGCCAGATTACGGATAACCATTATTGGAAAATCTTCGGTTCCGCGTTCCTTATCTCGCTACTTGGTGCGGGCGCGCAGTTGGCCCAGCCTCAGCAGTCCAGTGCGCTGTCTAATCCGAGCGCAGGACAGACGGCAACCGGGGCCATCAGTCAGGAAATGGACAGTGTGGGTGGGGACATGCTTCAGAAAAATCTGAATATTGCGCCTACGCTGAAAATCCGGCCGGGATACCTTTTCAACGTCCTGGTGTCCAAAACCATGGTCTTGCCTCCATACCATCCGTAAGCCACCTCTATCACCACAAGCGCACAAGCCGCCTCATCGAGGCGGTTTTTTTCTGCATGGGGCGCGGCACAGAGCCTCGTCCTCAAAAAATTTCACGATAAATTCACGATAAGCTGATTTTAGAGGTTATCGTTATTTTATCGTTAAAAAACATAATATTGTGCCATTGTCGCCCATCGCTACTGGCACTATCTTTCAGGCATAGGCCAATGATTGATGAGGATATGGATATGACTGCTATGACCGTGCCATTCACAGACGCGTCCGCTATCGCGGAGCGATATTTAAACGCTCCAGGCCACGAACATGCAAAGATGAAGACAAAGTTAATGAATCACCTGCATCTGGATAAGGGCGAGCGGGCCAAACTCCCAGTGCCCGCGATTCTGCGTCAAATCGCGGATGCGATCGGCTGCAGCTCCCCCGTGGCAGCGCGGCTGGTCCAAGCAATGGAAAATCAAAACCTGCGCGCGGCCATCACCTTTCAGCCAGCCCCAGCAACCTTGGGGGACCTGGTGTTGTGGGACGTGGTCCACGATTTTTTTGAGGAAAAATGTCGCGGGAGATCAGAAAAATCCGCATGGACTAAAGCCATCGGTGGGTACCAGTCAAAAGACGGAATCCGCATGCCTGGGCTCGCAGATAGCATTGGTGAGACCCCCGCATTGGCTGCTTTTTATATGCTTTTTAATGGGATGAAGGGCGTCAACCGGGTGATGAATATTGCTGGATGGACATGGGAATACGTCAATGAATTACTGGCTACCGCAACGCGGAGAATTCACCACTTCATCAACAAGATCGGAAAAAAACTGATGAAATCATTGGAGATTGGTGCCCAAGGAATTGGGTTCACGATATCGCTCATGGGCGCACTGGGAACAGGAAAAAAGGCCAAGAAAATAATCAAAGTTCAAAAGGTCAGTGCCGCTGACACTGCAGATGCAGATGTGTCAGATGAAGAGAATGACGACAATTTTAATCTGGGAAACGCTGACCAGCATGAGAGGGACTGCGACCCAGACCCCCAAGATCAAGATGAAGATCCCAAGACCACCCATGAGCCAGAACCCGGCGGCTTCGATGACCCGGAGGCCCCTCCGATCGAAGACCGGGACGGCGAGGGTGACGACCCTGACGAGCCGCCAAAAACCCCACGAGCCGTGGCCTTCCATCTCCTGGAATCGACCCGGATGCGCCTGGATCGAATGCGAAATCGCGCTCCGGAAGATCAGCGGTTGCTCGATCTGCTCAACCTCGTGGACCAGCCGGTCAAAATGGTTGATGCGCTTCAGAAAAGCACCGCTGGCCCAGCTGACACACAGACCAGCCAGCGCATGGCGGACTGCCTGAGCTTGGCGTGGCAGTGGGCACATCGAACCGGGATATTTGCTATTCCCAAGCATCGGAAGTATCTGGACATACCTCCCGGTCAGTTTCTAGCTGCGTTGATCGCCGGGGTCCGTGGAGGGTACCTCATCCCGGATGAAACGCCCAAACCGCCCAAACCTAAGCCCAAAAAGGGGGAAAAACGCGAGGGGGATGGCGATGATCCTGGGCGGGAATGGATACCAGTGATGGACTGGGAGACTGGAAGGGTCGCCAGGGTGACTCGAAACACCCCGCCAGACACTATTACCATTGGAACCAGCACCCAAATACAGGGAAATGACGAAATCGTCGCCACTTTCCTGCATCACATCAAAATGAATCTCCCGATTAAAACACGGAAGAAATTCAATGCAGAAACAACACGACTGCGCTTCTGGGCAGCAACGAGCATAGATGGATCAACTCAGGTCATAACCTGCGAAAAGGAAACCCACCTACCAAAAAAATCCATCGAGGATGCGGTGGATGATATTGAGAGCTTCGCACCCATCGAAGGTACAGGAAACGCTGAAAGCGTGCTTGATCTGGATGGTATGAATGTTCAGGAAGACCTGATCACATTTGGTGACTACCAGGATCTGGCTCGCATCCTGAAACTCCCCCCGGGGACCATCAAGAAGGGGCTGACTGGGGATGATCCGGTAATGGAGGAGATACATGAGGCTATCCAGGCGCTATCCCCCGCCGCGCGCGCAGACGTGCAGGACATGGTGGTGCGCATTCTGCGTCTGGACCAGGATAATATTGAGGAAATCAACCAATCGTGCCGGCTTGCCGGGTAAAACATTGGCTCGGTATTTTCAAGAGGCGTGGGTGACGTTACCCATGCCACACGGAGCACCTGACCATGAACATCACAGAAGCCGCCGACATCCTCAACATCCGGCCAAGCGCCGACCACGCGGTGGTCAAAGCTGCATTTCATGCGCTGGCGAAGATCCACCACCCAGACGTGGGCGGTGATACGGCTGCGATGCAGCGGATCAACGAGGCCCACAATTATATGAGCACTCGCACCCAACAGGCGCGGCTGGCCGAGTGGGAGCGACTGCAGCCGAAACCGGCTCACCAACCGGAACGGCAAAGCTGGAGGGTCGGACAGTTCGATGAATATGTTGCCACCAAGATGGCTGAAAAGGCCAACAACGCTGAGCGACTACGCCCAGGATACACCACGACTCGCCCATGGAAACCCGCGCCGCAGAGTTTGCGCAAACGCTTTCATTCCTGGAAAGCTTCAAGCCCATGGCATATCCGCTGGCTGTTGAATCTGCTGATCATGGCCGGACGGCTGGCGATGGTGGCGGGCATGCTATCCGCCTATGCGGAAGGCGTGCGGTGGGCAATTAAAAGCCTCGCGCATGGCTGGTATGTGCTGCTGATTATTTTCCCCGGCTTCATGATCGTCTTGACCGGACTGGTTGTAACGTTCCGCCTCTCCATGCTGTTTCTGGTGGACGGATGGGGCGGGTGGTGGGACTTTTTCGACGATACCCGACTGAACAACCCAAACATAAAACCGTGGCACAACACATGATCGGCCTAGCCTTGCTCCAGGAATGCGCGCCAGAGGTGGCGCCGGTGACCATGGCGGCCATCGTGCAGACCGAAAGTGGCGGTTGGCCGTGGACGATCCATGACAACACCACCGGCCAAAGTCTGCGCTTCAAGAGCCAGACGCAGGCGGTCGCCATGGCCCGTATACTGATCTCCCAAGGGCACAAGCTGGACATGGGCTTGGCTCAGATCGATTCAGAAAACCTGGGTTGGCTGGGGTTGGCCGCACGGCAAGTCTTCAACCCTTGCACCAACCTGAAAGCCGCACAGCGCATCCTTCTTGGCGCATACCGGCAGGCCGGAGCGGCAGGTGCAGTCAGCCTCAAGGGCGCATTCGAAGCATACAACTCCGGCAACACCAATGGCGATGGGCACTATGCGCGCGTGGTATACCATCAGGCTGGCGTTGAAGTCCCCACCATTCCCGGAGGCCAATTAGCGGCATGGGCGACACGGCCGGTTGGTGGTGTTGAGGGGGTGGGAAAAGAAGGGGTCGGGACCGCGCCGGCGGTTCGCCCCATCATCATGATGCCGCCGAAGTCCTGGCAGCCGCTGATGAAGGGTGAGGATTTTGTTGCGGTAACCACCAGACAAAATGAAAAAGAACAACACCTACGGAACGCATCGCCGGTGACCGGAATCTGGACAGCCGCTCGGTGAGTAGTGAGTAACGGTCAACAGTCCCCCGCGTTGTCAAACGCCGGCAATTCCAGCACGCCCGCTCCGGCACATCGGCCTTTTAGCAATGGGCTGGCCCGAAACGTCACCACCCGCCGGCAGGCGATCTCGCCC
>JAKBXD010000272.1 GCA_021840785.1 Pseudomonadota bacterium | reverse complement strand
TCGCTAACGTGATGACGGTGAAGGAAGACCGCTTGAGAGGGAACCGAAGTGAAAGACCTTGAAATACTGCAAAAGGGTAAGAAAACAAGACAAAACATTGAGGTAGGAGGGTCTTGAATAATACGGATTTCGACGGTCCAGTCATCTTCATTCCCGACAACGTGCAGTGCAAAAGGTTCCTCATTGTTAACCGCATCATCGAGCGACTGTTCGTGTCTCTTAAACGCATGGTACAGCATGCGTAGGTGGTGCGGCGGAATGGGGCATATGCCCGGGGGGCGTTCGGTGCTGGGGGGGATGTACATCGGTTCGCCACCGCCGTCAATGGCATGGCGTTGTTGGCGCCGTGTGGGAGGGTGGATAGAATGTCCAACCACTTTTCCCGACGGATCGCGGCGGGTATAACGCCTTGATTGAAGGGGCCCGTCGGAAGCCGGCGTGTTGTCTTCCATCAAATTTCCCGCCTCCCTCTACTGCGCGAACCGTAGGCCCAATACGGCGGACGCTAGTCGACCATACGACTTTTTTACCCGTGCGGCCAACACTTACAGATTCGCGGCTCACCATCACAAAAACCTCTCGGGTCTCCATGCCGTCTCGCGCCCTACAGTTCCGCCAACGGATCCTCGATCCGTTGAACCCAGACCCGAAAGTAAGGTCGATCGCCGCCTCGCTCGGTGTGGGCAAAGATATGAAATGTCGGGCCTTGGAATGTGTTCAACTGCGCTAGCTGGTACACCAATGCGTAGGCCATTTTCTCGTCGGCGGTCCGATATCCGTCGTATAGATTCCCAATTTCATTGTAAATCCCTGAGGAGACCCACTCCCAGGACTCCCACATGGTGTCGAATACCGTGGCCTCCTCGTACCAACGGAGATTGTCCGAATACCGGGGCCGTTGACCATTCTCGAACGCTTGAGCACCCCGAAGGATGTGGGTTTTATCGATGGGGGTCACGGTGGTGGAGGGATCCGCAAACTGCGTCTCGATAATCTCCACCGAGCCATTCTTCAGGTTGACTCGTGCCAGAATCGTTCCCTGCCCAGGCGTGGTCATGGTGGTGTGCACCACACGATTGTCTTTATCCAGCCATGAATGTTTCAACCACCCGCTTCGATTCATGCGCCGCGACCTCCTCACTCCAATGGGCCTCTGCCGGTATGCTTCCAACATATCACTGAATTGATCGTACCACCTATGGCGAACGAGATTGCCTCTGCGGTCGGACGATCGGATGCCGCATGCCGGCCCCTCGCGGCGCGGGCCTCGACGCCACATGAAAAGAGAGGCGCTCGTGCGGGATATTCATTCGTGCGGATGGAGGCAAAGGGCTCGAGCCTCATCAGGGCGTGCTTCGTCCCAGGGTCCAACCGGCATCCCTGTCTTGTTTCTCGGGACCGTCGAACAGAGCCGCTGAATGCGGCAGTGTTTGGTTGGGGATACGCGTTGCGCAAGGATTCACACGCGGGGATATCGAATGTATAGCCAATGCCTGCAGACGTCGAACAGGAGGATGCGGATTGAAACGAGCATTGGAAGGAAAGGTGGCGGTGGTCGCTGGAGCCACCCGGGGCGCCGGGCGGGGGATTGCCGTCAGCCTGGGGGAGGCTGGCGCTACGGTGTATTGTACGGGTCGCAGTACCCGTGAGCACATGTCGTCCATGAATCGGCCCGAAACCATAGAAGAGACCGCTGACATGGTCACGAAACGGGGGGGCCAGGGCATTGCGGTGCCAGTGAATCATTCGGTTGAAGCGGAAGTGAAGGCGTTATTCCAACGAGTCGACCGCGAGCAAAATGGGCAGTTGGATGTGTTGGTCAACGACATTTGGGGATCGGAGGCCAAGATTCGTTGGGACATTCCGTTCTGGGAGGACGACGTCCAGACCGCGATTAGCGTCTTGGAAAGCGCGATCCATACGCACATGATTACCAGTCGCTACGGCGTTCCCCTCATGGTGGCGCGTCGGTGCGGCTTGATTGTCGAGATTACTGACGGACAAACGTATAAGGTGCGCGGTCCGTTGGCATACAGTTTGGCAAAAATCGGAGCGATTCACATGGCCGAGGTGATGGCCAGGCACCTGGACTGGCAAGCATTGCCCAATATCACGGCCTTGGCGCTCACTCCGGGATTTCTTCGGTCCGAAGAAATGCTCGAGAGGTTTGGCGTGACCGAGAAACACTGGAAGTCGGGAGCGCAGGTCGACGCCGATTTCATTGTGTCGGAATCCCCCTTCTACGTGGGCCGAGCAGTGGCCGCTTTGGCAGCGGATCCAGCCGTACACCGATTCCATGGGCAAGCGCTGTCGTCGTGGGATCTCATGCATGTCTATCAGTTCACGGACATTGACGGCACGCAACCGGACTGGGGTGAGCACTACAAGAAGAAGCACGGTCGCGATGCAACCCGATAGGAACGGGAGGACGCAATCGGCAGCAAACCACATTGAGGGACTGTGCCCCGCCACATTCTGACGAGATGGGGCTCGGGGAACGGAAGGATCTTGGCCATCAGACCTCCCCAATCATATGACCATTGAATCGGCTAGGAGGAACAGGAATGAAAAAACGCCAACTGGTTGGCGCTGCCATCGGCTTGTGTGTTGTGGCTGGGGCGGCGGGATTCGGCCTCGGACGCTGGGGGCCGTCGGCGGTTGTCCGTCAAACCGGTCAGAGAGATGTGCTCGAGGCGTATGCCCTTATCAATCAAGCTAATCAGGAATTGTCGTTGGGTCACCATGTGAGCGCCGATGCCGTGGTATCCGAGGCTGCCGGATATCTGTTCAGTGCAGTGACACCCTTGGAAGCTCTTGGCATCACCGACGCCTCGGCGATGACCACCTATCTCCAGGGTGCCGAATATGATTTCGTGCGGGGCACCGCAACCGCACACCAACGGACTGTGCTCCGCACATTTCGCCAAGCCCTTGCGCCCTTCGCTCGCGATAGTTTTGGCGATATTCCTGAGCCTGCGTTGCGCTCGGCGCTGAACCGCGTCGCATCCGTCATGGACCACTAGCGTCCCGCGCCTCGCTCCATAGGTAAGGAGCGGGAGAAGCTGTTAATGTCCAATTGTGTGGTGTAAATAGGGTTTAGGTATTTGCCAGATTTTGTCTGGACAATAGACCATCCCATTCGGTTTCCTAGAGATTGGCGAAATCGAAAAGGAGGTCCGA
>JAKBXD010000271.1 GCA_021840785.1 Pseudomonadota bacterium | reverse complement strand
CCGATCTCTGGACCAAGGCGGCTGCATAGGCTTTCGGTCCCACGATCTTCTCGCCGGTCGAGAGTGTTGCCAACGCACAAACGCCCAAATCGACCCCGCCCACCACTTGGCTTTCGCGAGGGATACTGGGTGGATCGGGCATCTCGACGGTGACACTCAAAAACCAGCGCTCGGCGGTCCGGGAGATCGTGCCATCCCGTACTTTCCCGACAAAGCGTAACGATTCGTGCATCCGAACCCAGCCTAACTTCGGAATATGCACGGTGTGCCCTTTGACCGTGAATTGGTCATTGGTCAAGGTAAAACTGTCGTGCTGTCCCTTTTTCTTGAACGTGGGATACTCGGCGGTCCCCGCAAAGAAATTCTTGAACGCTTGACCCAATTGCACAATCGCCATCTGCGGTGCGTTCTTGGTGACCTCCAGCATCCAGGGAAACTGATCGCCTTTGATCGCGTTGAGTTGCTTGCGCAATGCCGGATCGGAGGGCTTTGACCCGGTCGGATCCGCTTTCCAGGCCTCGTATTGTCGTTGCCATTCGGCTAACGCCCAATGGTAGGCAAACCGCGCAATCCCGGCGGCTTTGCGACCGTACGTCTCCTGCACATCGTTGGGATCGAGGGCAATCTTGTGGGCGAGCATCATGACGATGCCTCCTCCACGGCGTGTTTCACGCCGTCCAACAATTTTTGGTTCTTCCGCGAGCGACTTCCATAGAGCCGCGCCGAAAATACCGTGATGATCTCCAGGACATCCTGCGCCAACTCTTCCTCAAAGGTCGTGTCTTCGCCTTGGTTAAGGATCACGACCTCGACGTGCTTCGCTTCACACATGGCGAACACCAGTTCCGCGCCAAAGCGCAGGAGTCGATCCTGGTGCGTCACGACCAGCCGACCGATCCGGTCGGCGAGGATGTCATTTAAGAGGCGTTTCAGGCCCTTCTTGTGGTAGTTCATCCCCGACCCGAGGTCGGCGATCACCTCAAAGGTCCAGCCTTGGCGGGCACAGTAGAGTTCCAGCACCTGCTTTTGCCGTTCGAGATCGTCTTTCTGGTCAGGACTCGATACGCGCGCATAGGCGATGGTTTTACGCAAGGCGGCATGACGATGAAACAGTTCGGGTCGTATCCGCGCTAAGTCATAACGCCGATAGCCACCCGGTGTCCGTTCATCGGGCACCAAGGTTCCTTCGTGTTCCCAGCGGCGCAATGTCGACGGGGTGACCCCCAAAAACTCGGCTGCTTCCCTAATGCCCACAAGTTTTCGATTCATACCATAATTATACAACGACGGATAACTATAGGTAAAGTTTTAAGAAACTGTTAAAACCCTTTACGCTGGTATGGGTTTTTACTGTGCCGCCAGCGAGATTATTGGAGTTCGGAGCTGGTGGTGGCATGTTTCAGGAGAACATATTTGACGAGTTTGAGGCAGACAACTGATCCTACCGTTGTTGATCGGCCCTCAACCGAAATGTACGATAAAATGGGGGTGCTACGATGTAACCCAACGAAATGGGGTATCCGTATGATAAAAAAATGGGTTCTTAGCCTCATTGGGTTCTTAATAGTCGTAGTAGGGTGGATCTTCTTGGATGGCTCGGGTGGTTTTTTGCCTTCAGCTGGAAAATTGTTGTCCGCTGGTAATATAGTCCGATTGGCACCCAAGCACAAGGCATGGACGGTTAATGAGGAGACGACCACATCTGGACCCTGGACCGGCCGGATGCAAATGCTTTACAAACCCGACAAACCAATCTATTTCAATCATCATGCAGTGGCTCGGTTTGACGTGGTGGTTAGTGAAGCACTTGAGTACCATGGAATGTTCCCCCCCACCTTACTCAAGTGGCCTGATATGGCGGAGTGGCCTAAAACCTACGGCGCTCCCTCGCAAGGTCCTCCCATTCGCCCCATGAAACTTAAGTCAGGTACTTTTTTGTATGCTAACTATGGTACCGATTCTCCCACCCAGTTCATTTCGTTGGCCCAACTCCACAAAGCGTTTAGTACCGCAAGCTTTATCATTGTATGGCGTAGTGACCGTTCTTTGCCATTTACTCAATTTTGGGGCATTGGGCCGGTACATACCCGCGTGCTATCGTTCACCACATCTCTACCATAGTTTACAGATTCTTTATGGTCACTGGAGGGTTATGGTGATCATTGGAGATGTCGCAGGCAAAGTCATAGGCCGTTGATCACCATACCGGTTCATCATCAAAGTTAAAGACGTCGTGTGATGAGAAAATTTTGGGTCCGCGCGAAGGAGGATGAGGCATTGGCTCACCAGAAACCTGCTCCCGAATATGTTTGGCGTGGTGGTTTCGAAAATATGGAAGTCGAGAGGTTGCACGCGGAGGCGTTCGACCACTCAATTAACGATCACGACTGGAATACCCAGTTGGAGCGGAGTCTCGGGTGGGTTACGGCCCGCTCCGATAATCTATTGGTAGGGTTCGTCAATGTCGCTTGGGACGGTGGGGTTCACGCCTTCATACTGGATACTATGGTGTCGATTAATCAGCGACGCCGTGGCATTGCCACGGAATTGATTGATCGGGTGCGCGCCAAGGCCCGCGAAGCGGGTTGCGAGTGGTTACATGTGGACTTTGAAGACCATCTTGCAGAATTCTACTGGGAAGCGTGCGGGTTTCGCGCGACCAAAGCCGGATTAATCGACCTGACAAGATAGTCCGCGGTATTGCGTTGCGGAGTTAATCGCCAGCATACGGGGGCGAGTGCCGTAATGGCCATTATACTATGGTTACGCAGATCCCTAAAGAAGCGAGGGTAAAATGATGCCTGAACTGACCCACAGGTCCTGGGTCATCCGTCCGGCGAACGTCACGGACGCACCAAATATGCTCAGCTACACGCAGAACTTGGCCCAGGAACCGGATTTGTTTCTCCCGATGGTTGTGGAAGATTTTCGGCTCACGGTGGTCGATGAAGAGCGCATGATTGCCCGCCACGAGGCCCGGGACAATGCCTTGGCCCTCATCGCGGTCACGGCGGATGGCCGGATTGTGGGCATGTGGGATTGCATGGGCAGCGCGCGGCCGGCGCTTCAGCATGCGGTGGAGTTCGGGATGTCGGTGGCACGAGAATACCGCGGCCACGGGGTAGGCGCTGCCCTGCTGTCGGCCGGACTTGCTTGGGCTCGGCAGTCACCGGCAGTTCACCGG
>JAKBXD010000024.1 GCA_021840785.1 Pseudomonadota bacterium | reverse complement strand
CACCGGGAAGAAGTGACCTGCGCAGCGTCGGAAGTGTTGCAGCAAGGCACTGGTCTATGCACAGCGAAAAGTCATCTGCTTGTGGCCTTATGGCGCGCCAACCAAATCCCTGCGGGATTCTGTTATCAACGACTGACGCTGGATGGCCCCAGTCCGCCCTACTGCACACACGGCTTCACCGCGGTCTGGCTGGATGACCGGGGTTGGTATCGTTGTGATGCGCGCGGCAACAGCAAGCCCGGGATCCACTGTGCATTCACGCCCGGACAAGAAAACCTGGCCTATCCGGCTATTTATAACGGCGAGCAAACCTATTCGGATGTTTGGGCCGAGCCTTGGCCGGACTTGCTCGCCGCCATGGAGAAGCTGCAAAGCATATCGCAGTATCGGAGCCATCCCATTGACGCCTGCCCACCCGCTGCTGATTTGTGCGTAAGCGAGCCTGCGGCGCCGAACATTGAATAGCGCGGAGACCGGCCATGTACTGCCCTGAAGCCTTTGCAGAAAACCGCCCGGAGATTCTGCGGACACTGATTCAGCGTTATCCCCTCGCGACACTGATTACCATGGGCAGCAATGGACTGGAGGCCAACCATATCCCCCTGTATCTCTTGCCCGGGGAGGGGCCACATCAGGTATTGCACGGGCATGTGGCGCGCGCTAATCCGCTGTGGCGGGAGGCGCCCCCGGACGGCGAGGTGCTGGTCATCTTTCAGGGGCCGCAACACTACATCAGCCCCTCCTGGTATGCGACCAAGGCGGAAACCGGTAAGGTGGTGCCTACTTGGAACTATGCCGTCGTCCATGCCTATGGTCCGTTGCAGGTCAGGGACGATCCCGATTGGGTACGGCAACAGATGGTCGCCCTGACCGCGCAGCAGGAGAATGGCTTTACCCTGCCCTGGCAGGTGGATGATGCGCCCCAGGATTTCACGGAGCGTCTCATCGGGCAGGTGGTGGGCATAGAAATCCCCATCTCTCGCTGGGCCGGTAAGTGGAAGGTCAGCCAGAACCAGCCGCTTTGCAACCGTGACAGTGTCGTCGCGCACCTGGCGCGGCAAAAGCAGCCTGACTCCGGGGTCATGGCTGAATACGTTCAGACCAGCCTGAAAGACGACAAAAAGGACCATGCCGGATGACGATTACCGTGGGTTTTCGGTGTTCCGATGCCTTGACAGCGATATGAAGCATTCGCTCACCCTGGATTCCGGCCAGGTTGTATCCTATGAAGATGTTGGTGATCCGAACGGGAAGTCGCCGGTATTGTTTTTTCACGGTACCCCCGGTTCCCGCCTGCAACTGGAGTTGCTGCCTGCGGCCCTGCGTGAGGGCCTGCGCTGGATCGCCTTTGACCGACCGGGTTACGGAGAATCGGATCGGCAGTCAGAATCGACCCTGACCGAAGTGGCGACCATAGGCAGGGCCTTGGTAAATCGTCTGGGGCTTGACGCCTTTCATGTGCTGGGTTTCTCCGGCGGTGGCCCTTACGCGCTGGCCTGTGCCTACGCTATGCCGGGGCGGGTACGCAGTGTGCACCTGGCGAGCAGCGCGGGACCGACTGCGCTTCCCGAGATCTGGTCTGCTTTGCGCAGTCAAGACCATATCCTCTTTGTTCTGGTGCGCGGGGCGCCGTGGCTCTTCAGGGTTTTGTTGCGCCTCAGCATGGGTGGCGTGCGCCAGGAGCCGGAGCGTTTCGTGGCGCGGTGGGCGGCAAAGATGAGTGCGGGTGACCAGTCGCTGTTGGCAGCACCTGACGTCCTGGCGAAGCTGCGCGATGATTTGCGGGAGGCGTTGCGGCAAGGGACAAAAGGAATGGCCGATGATTTCGCGATACTCAATCGCCCTTGGCTTTTCCGGCTGGAGGATATTCGGGTGCCGGTGCATATCTGGCAGGGCGCCCAGGATCAGGTGGTCAGTCCACAGATCGGCGTGGCGCTGGCTACACACCTGCCTACGGCGCGGTATCATCTGCTGGAGTCGGGTACGCATATGATTTTACTGACCCACGCTGCGGAAATTAGGGCGGAGATCCAGGATGTATTGCCTTGACCCGTTTGCAGAAACCCGCCCCGAGATCCGGCGGGTGCTAAATGTTCAATGTTGTCCCCGGCCTAGCTGTTCAAGGTCGCCGCCAGCAGGGGCCGCAACTCCTTGAGCGTCCTCGCATTGAGCACGTCTTTCTTCTCCAGCCAGCCGCGCTGCGCTTGTTGTAGGCCAAAATGCAGATTGGCGAAGTCGTGAATGCTGTGGGCATCGGTATTGACGGCCAGCAGCACGCCTTCTTCCTTGGCCATCCGGGCATGGATGTCGACGAGATCCAAACGTTCCGGCTGGGCGTTGATCTCCAGAAAGCAGCCCCGCTCGCGCGCATGGCGGATGACGCGGGACATGTCCACGTCCATGGGTTCCCGGCTGCCGATGAGCCGCCCGCTGGGATGGGCGAGGATGCTGAAATGGGGGCTGTCCATGGCCTTGAGGATGCGCGCGGTCTGCTTGCCTCTGGGCAGATCGAACTGGGAGTGCACCGCAGCCACCACCAGATCCAGGTTACCCAGGATACTTTCGGGCAAATCCAGGCGACCGTCTTCCAGGATGTCCACCTCTACGCCCTTGAGGAGCGTAATGCCATCGAGTTCCCCATTAAGGGCGTCAATCTCATCCATCTGTCGGCGCAAACGCACCGGGTCCAGGCCATGGGCGACGGCCAGATGGCGGCTATGCTCGGTGATGGCCAGATATTCCAGGCCTGCGGCCCTGGCCGCCGCGGCCATGTCCCGCAAACTATAGTGACCATCGCTGGCCTTGCTGTGGGCGTGCAGGTCGCCGCGCAAATCGCCCATCGCCACCAGTTTCGGCAGGTGTCCGGCGCGGGCGGCCTGGATTTCGCCGCGGTTCTCCCGCAGTTCCGGCTCGATATAGGGCAGGCCGACGGCGGCGTAGACCGATTCCTCCGTATCGCCGGCAATCCGTTCCTTCCCGCGAAAAAGCCCGTATTCGTTGACCTTCAGACCCATATCCTGACCCATGCGGCGGATGGCGATGTTATGGGTCTTGGAACCGGTGAAATAATGCAGGGCGGCACCGTAGGCGGATTCGTCCACGGCCCGGAGGTCGACCTGAAGTTTGTTCCGCAGGATCACGGTGGCCCGGGTGGTGCCCTGGGAGAGGACCTCCGCCACATCTTCATAGGCGGTGAAGCGTTCCATCACCGGACTGTCGGCGGTGGCCGTCGCCAATATATCCAGGTCGCCCACCGTGTCCTTGCCACGCCGGAAGCTGCCGGCCACCACCACCCGTCGCACGCCGGGTATGTTCTGCAGGTAGTGGAGCAGGGCGGCTGCATACGGGGCGGCGATGGCGATAGGAAAACGGGGAACGGCGGCGAGATGGGCCTGGAGGGCTTCCAGAATGCGGGCCTCGGTTTTCTCGCCAAAACCGGGGATGCTGCGGATGCGTTTCTCCTGCGCGGCGCGGGCAAGCTGTTCCACCGTCTCCACGTCCAGTTCATGCCAGAGCGCCTTGACCCGTTTAGGCCCGAGGTTCGGCACCTTGAGTAACTCCGCCAAAGCCGGTGGGGTCTGTTTTTCCAGTTTTTCGAGGAAGGAGCAATGGCCCGTGGTAACTATCTCGACCATTTTTTTAGCCAGGTCCTCGCCGATGCCGGGTAGCTCCGTAAGGTCTTCGCCGGTCTCTACCATGGTTTTGACGTCGCTGCTCAGACCTTGTACGAGACGGGCGGCATTGCGGTAGGCCCGCACCCGGAAGGGATTGGCGTCCTCGATCTCCAAAAGGTCGGCGATTTCGTCGAATATGCGCGCAATGTCAGGATTGAGAACCGGCATGCTTTATGGCTACACCGGCGGCGGTGTTTCGCGCAAAATCTGCAGTACCTCATCGTCCTTGACTTCCCGAAAGTCCGTAAAGAACTCTCCTACCGCACGAAACGGCTCCGGGGCCGACAGGTAAACCAGCTCATCGGCCAGAGGACGCAAGCGCGCGATGGTATCGGGAGGGGCCACGGCAAAGGCGGCGATCAGACGGGCAGGCCGCTGCTGGCGCAGGAGACGCAATGCAGTCCCCAGAGTAGCACCGGTGGCGACGCCATCGTCAACCACAATAACGATCCGGCCTTGTGGATCAATGGCCGGGTGAATCGGCGTGTACTGCACGCGCCGCGCTTTGATCACCTTCAGTTGCCGGGCCGCTTCGTCGCGGATGTACTGCCCGTCGATACCAAGGCGACTGACTATAGGATCGGTCCATATCCGCCCATCCTCATCGACGGCGCCTATGGCATATTCGGGATTGTCTGGCGCTCCGATTTTGCGCACCAGGACCACGTCAAGATCCCCGTGGAGGGCGTTGGCGATGATGCGCCCCATGGGCAGCGCTCCGCGTGGAATGGCGAGCACCAAGGGATGTTTGCCATCGTAAGCGGCCAGGCTCCGGGCCAGTAATTCCGCTGCCGCTTCACGGTTGGCAAAATGTTCTGGTACTGTGCGCGCGCTCAAATCTTCCATCCCCGTAACCGCTCCAGCAAGTCCACCGCCAGCGCCGCGCCCGCCATGTCGATCTCCAGGTCGCGACTGAGGCGGCGACTGAGGCGGGCGCGGTAAAGATCGAGACTGCGGAAGCGCCAGTGCTGCGGACCGCTGCCCTCGGGGTGGATGACGCCGTAGCGCACCAGTTGCACGGCTTCGCCTTCAGCGCAGTGGAGCAGGGTGCAAAAGTGCGGAAAATCGAAGCAGAAATCGCCCTCTTCCAGCAATTCCGCTTCGATGACGGTGATCGGTGGTGAACCCATGGGGTATCTCCTCTGTCTTCTGGTTAGCGGCGGGGATGGAAGTCGGATATCTCCGCCAGTTGGTTCCACAGGGTTTTTTCCGGCTCACTGATTTTTTTGGGGACGACAATCTGGATCACCGCATACAGATCGCCGGGTGCTTTGCCGCCAGAGCCCGGCAATCCCTTCTGGCTGAGCCGCAGCTTCTGCCCGCTGGCGCTGCCCGCCGGAATCTTCATGCGCACGTCGCCATCCAGGGTGGGTACCTCCACACTGGCGCCCAGCGCCGCCTCCCACGGGGTGATGTGCAGGTCGTGGTACAAATCGCTACCCTCTACCCGAAACCTGGGGTGTGGCTGGAACTGGATGTGCAGGTACAGGTCCCCATTGGGACCGCCGCCCATGCCCGGCGCGCCCTGCCCGGCCATCCGCAGCCGCTGACCTGCGCGGATGCCTTTGGGAATTTTGACGGTCAGGTGCCGCGCTTCCCGGCGCATGCGACCATCTGGACCCATGGTGGGCACTTCCAGGTTGATCTCGCGCTGGGCGCCATGGGCCGCGTCCTCCAGGCTGACGCGGATGGTGGCTTCGCTGTCTTCGCCTTGGTTGCGGAATCCGCCCCCCCCGCTGCCACGAAAGCCACCACCCTGCTGCTGGCGGAATATGGACTCGAAAAAGTCACTGAATCCGCCGCCCCCAAAATCGGCGCCGCCCCCGCCAAAGCCGCCCCCGGCCTGCTGTCCCCAGCCGGGCGGTGGCCGGAAATCCTGACCGGCGCGCCAGTTGCTCCCCAACTGGTCATAGGCGGCGCGCTTCTCCGGGTCTTTGAGTACCTCATAGGCTTCCTGAAGATCCTTGAAGCGGTCTTCCGCATCCTTTTCCTTGCTTACGTCAGGATGATATTTGCGCGCCATTTTCCGATAAGATGCCTTGATCGCGTCGGCGTCAGCGCTGCGTTCGACACCCAGAATCTTGTAATAGTCCTTGTATTCCAATTCATCCCCCTTATCATTGGTTATAGCAGACAGCGGCCTGACTGCAAGTCTGCTTTCACAATGCGGTCATTATGCCGTATTTTCAAGCTTGGATACCCAAACCCGAGGAGTCGCTGTGTCTGAATGGTCTGCTCTCAATCCCCGCCAACTGGAGGCGGTGACCCTGCCGCCCGGCCCGGCGCTGGTGCTGGCGGGGGCGGGCTCAGGCAAAACGCGGGTGCTGACCAGCCGCATCGCCCATTTGCTGGAAGGGGACGTACACCCCGGCGAGATCCTCGCGGTGACCTTCACCAACAAGGCGGCACGCGCCATGCGCGGGCGCCTGGATGGCATGGTGGCCATGGATTTGCGGGCCTTGTGGATGGGGACATTCCACGGCCTCGCCCACCGCCTGCTGCGCATGCATCACGCGGCGCTGGGCTTGCCCGCGGATTTTCAGGTTCTGGATGCCGACGATAGCCAGCGCCTGCTGCGGCGGGTCATGCGTGAAGCGCAGATGGATGAGAAGCAGTGGCCGCCGCGGGCCATGGCCGGGCGTATCGGTCGCTGGAAAGACGAAGGTTGGGGGCCGGAACAGGTGCAACAATATGAGGGCCTGGCAGCGGCGCTCTTCATCCCCATCTACAGCGCCTATGAAGCGGCTAAAAAGCGCTCCGGGCTGGTGGACTTCGGTGACCTGTTGCTCTACGCCCTGCGTCTCTGGGAATCTCCGGAAATCCTCGATCATTATCAGCGCCGTTTTCAGCATATTCTGGTGGACGAGTTTCAGGACACCAATGCAGTGCAATACGCCTGGCTGAAGGGACTGGCGCGGCATGGGCAGATTTTTGTGGTCGGCGATGACGATCAGTCCATTTATGCCTGGCGTGGTGCGCGAGTGGAGAATCTGCTGCGCTTCAGTGAAGACTTTGCCGGGGCACAGGTGGTGCGGCTGGAGCAGAACTACCGTTCGACGGCACCCATCCTGCAAGCCGCCAATGCGGTCATCGCCCACAACCCGGATCGTCTCGGCAAAACCCTGTGGACGGCGGAGCCGGGCGGTGAGGGCATTCAGCTCTATACGGCCTACAACGAGGTGGATGAGGCGCGCTATGCGGTGGGACGCATTCAGCAATGGTTGGAAGCCGGTGGTCGCCGCTCCGAGTGTGCCATCCTCTATCGCTCCAACGCCCAGTCGCGGGCTTTTGAAGAAGTGTTGGTGCGCGAAGGCATGCCATATCGGGTCTATGGCGGCCTGCGCTTCTTCGAGCGGGCGGAAATCAAGGACACCCTCGCCTACCTGCGCCTCACGGTAAATCGTCACGACGATGCCTCCTTTGAGCGGGTGGTGAATGTGCCGGCGCGGGGCATCGGTGCGGTCAGTGTCGAACGGTTGCGAATGTTGGCAAGAGCGCGCGGTTTGTCCCTCTGGCAGGCGGCCGGAGAACTGGGTCAGCCGAAAATCAACGCCTTCCTTAATCTGGTGGATGATCTGGCCGCGCGGACGGCAGAGACGGATCTCGGCGAGCGGGTGGAGACCGTGCTGACTCGCACCGGCCTGCGTGAGTGGCACAGCCGCGAGAGCGATCGTGCCGAGGGGCGTCTGGAAAACCTGGACGAGTTGATCAACGCCGCGCGCAGTTATGCCCAGGACTGGGCCGCCGACCCGAATCTGGGTGATCTGGTGCCGCAACCGGGGAATATGCTCTCGGAATTTCTGACTCATGCAGCTCTGGAGGCTGGGGATGGCGCTGGCGATGCCTGGGAAGACTGCGTGCAATTGATGAGTTTGCACAGCGCCAAGGGCCTGGAGTTCCCACTGGTGTTTCTGGTGGGATTGGAAGAAGGGCTCTTTCCCCATCAACGCTCTTTGGAAGACCCTCAAGGACTGGCCGAGGAACGGCGTCTTTGTTATGTGGGCATGACCCGCGCCATGCGCTTGCTGGTCATCAGTCATGCCGAGAGTCGCCGCCTGCATGGCAGTGAACGGATGACCATGCCCTCCCGCTTTCTGCGGGAGATTCCCCAGGAACTCCTGCAGGAACTGCGGCCGCGGGCGCGGATCAGCCGACCGGCTATACCCGTGCGGGTAGCGGCGCCGGATATGCCATTTCCGCTGGGCTCACGCCTCCAGCACCCGGTCTTTGGCGAGGGAATGGTGCTGGACTATGAGGCAGGTGGTCGCCAGGGCCGGATTCAGGTGCAGTTCGCCTCGGGCAGCAAGTGGCTGGCGCTGGGGGTGGTGGCTTTGGAGCGTTTGCCTTAAAAAAGGAGTGGAGCGTGATGAAAACAGGATTACGTGGACTTTTGTGCTTGTTGTTCCTGCTGTTTGCCCCTGCCGTCTGGGCGTCGGTGAATATCAATACCGCCGATGCCGCGGCACTGGATACGCTGCCGGGCATTGGTCCGGCCAAGGCACAGGCGGTGCTGGAATACCGGCAGGCGCATGGGCCTTTCAAGAGCGTGGATGAACTCACCAGTATCCATGGCATCGGTCCCAAGCTGTTAGAGCACTTGCGCCCGATGGTGAGCCTCAGCGGCGACTCGGTGTTGCCGCAAAAAACTGCCCGACAGGCTGGTCACTCTCATGCTGCAGTGCCGGTGGGAGAGGAACGCGTCGTTCGACGCGGAAGTCACGGCTATATTCTGGAAAGCTCTCCACAGAGCAACGCCTTCTCGCTCAACGATTAAACTACCCCGCAATGATCTGCCTGTATTTCATCCGGATTGGACCTTGCCCGCCAGCGAGGGCTTGTTCTTCATGATGTTGCGGAGCCGTGGCGGGCTGGTGTTTATACCAGCCGCCGACGCTGCAAAAGAATTTGCCGGTATTCCTCCGGGTCTTTGCATTGGGTGATGGTACCGGGGCGACGAAAATGTATGGCATCCAGGCGCAGTAGCCAGAAGCGTAGGGCGGCGGCGCGCAGCAGGGGGAACCATAACACTTCCTCGCCCGCCTGCAGGGGGCGAGTGGCCACATAGGCATCCCATAACGCACGGAGCAATACGGGGGCAAAGTGACCATCGGTCTCGGAACACCAGGCGTTGGCCACCACCGCCAGGTCGTAAAGCCAGACATCATCTCCAGCATAATAAAAATCGATGGTGCCCGAGATCCGACCGTTTTCGAACAAAACATTATCGGGGAAAAGATCGGCATGCACGACGCCACCGGGGAGATTTGTGCGATCCCGTGTGCCCTGATAGGCCAGTTCCTCGGCAATGAGGGCATTGTCCTCGCGGCTCAGGTGCGGTACCAGATGTCTGGCCGTCTCCTGCCACCAGGAGAAGCCCGCAGGATTAGGGTGCCGCTCGGGAAAGCCTTCTCCGGCCAGATGCATCCGCGCCAGCAAGGTTCCAAGCGCGCTGATTTCGGCAACAGAGGGTGCCCGCCCCTCGATGGACGTACCGCGCAGACGCTGGACGATGGCGGCGGGTTTGCCACATAACGTGCTGAGACTGTTTCCTGCCAGGGTATGCATGGGACGCGGGCAGGGGATGCCGCGCAGGCTCAGCCATTCGGTGAGATCAAGAAAATAAGGGATTTTGCTGCGTGGCAGACGCTCGAAAAGAGTCAGGACAAAGTGACCTTTTTCAGTATCAAGGAAATAGTTGCTGTTCTCCACGCCAGCGGAAATACCAGTCAGCGCGCGGGCGCCACCGAGGTCATAATCTCTGAGAAATTGCGCAAGTTCGAGGTCACTGACACTGGTATAAACGGACATAAACGGTACTCAAGTTACCAGCGAAAAATAACCCACTGAGGCACACTCAGATGTTCAGCCGCCGTTTGTGGCACTTCGGTGAAACGGCCGGTGCCGCCCTTGTCTTCCAGATAATAAGGCGGAAACGGCTTTGGTGGAATGACCTTGACCATGTACACCTTGCCATTGACCTTGTACTGTTCAATTTTGGAGCCTTGTGGCACCTTGATCTCGGCTTTAGGCCCAGCCTTGGCATCGGGAGCCAGGGTGGGCAGATGCAGTTTCTGAATATCGTCCGCTGCCCATGCGGAGAGGCTGCTGCCTAACGCAAAGCAGGTACCGACAACTAGGGCGAATATGCGTATGGACATGGTAATACTCCCTGGGGTCCTTAAAGGTTGAGAAGGGCCTCTGTCTCAGCGGCGGACGGCGCAAAGCCGCGTTTTTCATAGTGATTGAAAATGGCCGATACCACTTCGTCGGTATCGTCGATCATGGTGATGAGATCGAGATCTTCCGGCCTGATGGTCCCCGCCGTCAACATGGATTCCCGCCACCAGTCGATCAGTCCTTTCCAAAAACTGGATTCCACCAGAATGATGGGCATCTTGCGGGTCTTGCCGGTCTGTACCAGGGTCAGACATTCGGCAAGTTCGTCCAGTGTTCCGAAACCGCCCGGCATCACCACATAGGCGACCGCGTATTTCACGAACATGACTTTGCGTGAGTAAAAATGCTCGAAGGATATGGAGACATCCTGGTAAGGATTGGTATGTTGCTCATGGGGTAACTCGATATTGAGCCCGATGCTGTAGCCCGTGCCGCGAAAGGCGCCCTTGTTGGCGGCTTCCATCACTCCGGGACCGCCACCGCTGATGACGGAAAACCCGGCATTGGAGAGTTTCTCGGCGATCTCCTGGGCTTTCAGATACCAGGGATGTTCCGGGTCAATGCGGGCGGAACCGAAAATGCTGACACAGGGTTCGACGTCGGCCAATTTTTCGTAACCATGCACAAACTCGGCTATAATCTGGAAGATCTTCCAGGCCTCGCGGGTGAGGCGTCCCTCGCCCTTGTCGCGCAGTTTTTCCTCTTCGAGATGAGTCCGCATCCGTCGTTCCCGTGTCAAAGGTGGTAATTTTCCGTATTATGACGGAAATCCGCAGAGAAGTCCCAAAC
The DNA here is from genome assembly GCA_021840785.1 of Pseudomonadota bacterium. The sequence goes on along the minus strand of JAKBXD010000024.1, from coordinate 6,229 downwards.
CATGTCCCAAGACCCCCGTATCCTCGTCGATGCTTCCAGCTTCCTCTATCGTGCCTTTCATGCGCTGCCCGACTTGCGCGCGCCGGACAACTTTCCGACCGGGGCTATCTACGGCGTCGCCAACATGCTCCGTCGCCTGCTGAAAGAGTATCCGAGCGACGAAATCATCGTCATCTTCGACGCTCCCGGCGGTACGTTCCGGGACAGGCTTTATCCTGAGTATAAGGCACAGCGGCCCTCCATGCCGGAGGAGCTACGGGCTCAGGTTTCGCTTCTGCACGATTGGATCAGGGCCACGGGCCTGCCACTGGTGATTGAGCCCGACGTGGAGGCGGATGACGTGATCGGCACCCTGGCCCGGCAGGCGGCGCCTGACCAGCAGGTGCTTATCGTCACCGGCGACAAGGATATGGCGCAGCTGGTGAGCCCGCGAGTGCGGCTCCTTGACACCATGAAAGCTGTCGAAACGGACATGGCCGGGGTTGAGGAGCGCTTTGGTGTGCCGCCGGAGCGTATTGCCGACCTGCTGGCGCTGATCGGTGACAAGGTGGACAACATCCCCGGCGTGCCCGGCGCCGGACCGAAAACAGCCGCCCGGTGGCTGACGCAATATGGTGATCTGGACGGTGTGCTGGCCCACGCCGGCGACATCGGCGGCAAGGTGGGTGAGGCACTACGCGCTTCCGCACATTATCTGCCCTTGAGCCGTGATCTGGCGACCATTCGCTGCGATCTGACGCTGCCTGCCGCGACTTACGCCCGCCGGGCGGCGGATGTGGCCGCCCTACGGGCGTTGGCGCAGCGCCTGGGTTTTCATGCCTGGCTCAGGGACCTGCCTGCGGACGATGCGGGAAAGGTGCCGGAAAAGCAGAGCAGTGATATTGAGCGCGCGGCCTACCTGGCCATCACCACTGAGGAAGCGCTGAACGCGCTGCTGCTCGCCCTGAAAACGGCCGATGTGGCCGCTCTGGACACGGAAACCACGAGCCTTGACCCGCTGCATGCCGATCTGGTGGGGATTTCCTGCGCCTGGCAGGCCGGTGGTGACTATCAGGCCGTCTACATTCCCATGGGCCACCGCGACGGTAGTCTGCAACTGGATCGGCAGGCCGTACTCACCGCTTTGCGCCCGTGGCTGGAAGACCCACAGGCCGCCAAGCTGGCCCAGAACGCTAAATACGATTGGCGAGTTTTCTGGCGGTATGGTATCCACCCCGCCGGCCTGCTGCGCGACACCTTACTGGAAAGCTACGTCTTTAACAGCGGTCACAATGGCCACGATCTTGACACCCTCGCCGAGCGCTATCTGCAGCATCAGAACATCCGCTACGAAGAGGTGGCCGGTAAAGGCAAATCAGCGCGTAATTTTGCCGATGTGCCGGTAGTGGAGGCACTGCCCTATGCGGCAGAAGACGCGGATGTCTGTCTGCGGGTGGATGCGCAACTCTGGCCACAGTTTGCCAACGAACCGGGCTTGCAGCGGGTGTTGATGGAAATAGAAATGCCGCTGGTGCTGGTACTGGCGCGCATGGAAGAAGCGGGTGTCAAAGTCGATCGCGTCCAGCTCGAAGTGCTCAGCACGGAGTTGAGCAAGGATATGGCGGACTGTGAACAGAAGGCCTTTGTCCAGGCGGGGCAGTCCTTCAATCTCAACTCCCCCAAGCAGATTCAGGAAATCCTCTTTGACAAAATGCAGTTGCCGGTACTCAAGAAAACCCCCGGCGGCCAACCGTCGACCAATGAAGATGTGCTCGCCCAGCTCGCTGTGCATGCCGATCTGCCGCGCCTGATTCTCGATTATCGCGGCATGGCCAAGCTCAAGAATACTTATGCGGACGCACTGCCGCAGATGATGAATCCCGACACCGGCCGGGTCCATACCCATTTTCAGCAGGCGGTGGCGGCCACTGGACGCCTCTCATCCAGTGAGCCGAATCTGCAAAACATCCCGGTGCGTACCGAACAGGGCCGACGTATTCGCCAGGCTTTCATTGCCGAAGCCGGGCACTGGCTGCTCAGTGCGGATTATTCCCAGATAGAGCTACGCATTATGGCTCACCTCTCCAAAGATGCGCGTCTGCTGCAAGCCTTTGCGGAGGGTCAGGATATTCATGCCGCCACTGCTGCCGAGGTCTTTAATCTGGTGCCGGAGGCGGTGGACAGCGCCGCGCGTCGTGCCGCCAAGGCCATTAACTTCGGTTTGATTTACGGGCAGACCCCTTATGGTCTCGCCCAGCAGTTGGGCATTGATCAGGCCGCCGCCAGGCAGTACATGGACCGCTATTTCGAGCGCTACCCCGGCGTTCTTGCGTATATGGAGCAAACTCGCATCCTGGCGAAAAAGCAGGGCTATGTGGAGACGCTCTTTGGTCGCCGCCTGTATGTACCCGAAATTCGCTCCAGCAATCCGGCCCGGCGTAATTACGCCGAGCGTGCGGCCATTAACGCACCCATGCAGGGCACTGCGGCAGATCTCATCAAGATGGCAATGATTGCGGTGGATAGCTGGTTGCAGGAGGCTCCGGGGCGCGGTCGGATGATTCTCCAGGTGCATGACGAACTGATTCTGGAAGTGCCGGAGGCCAGTCTGGCGGCGGCGCAGTCGGCGCTACGGGAACGTATGGAGGGCGTTGCGGAACTGGCCGTGCCTTTGCGGGTAGATCTGGGTGTCGGCAGGCACTGGGACGAAGCCCACAGTTAGCCTCAGATCTTCTTGTCCACCGCTGTCCCACTGCTGAAGCGGAACATCTTCATCACCGCGGTACTGTCCAACTGTTCGCCGTTGAGAGCCATCGCCAGCAGTTCACCCCCTAGCACCTGGGGAGCGATAATCATGTCCGGTTGCACCCGGCGTACCCGGCCCAGATTTTTACTGTCATTGACGGCGGCTACTGTTTTGGCTGACCCCTCTATTTCTTTGACAGCCAGCACGACAAAGGCGTTTTCCGAATCGTCCGCGCGCAGGGCGAGCACGGCCGCGGCTTGCGCGGCCCCGGCACTACGCAGCACATCCGTATCGCTGGAGTCGCCGATGATCAAATCTTCTGGCTGATAGATGGAGTCATCAGGCTGGTGGCCCATAATCACTACTACGGGCAGATTGCGGCCCCTGAGTTCGCGGTAGCTGTTGCGCGCCAGCGGGGTGTCCCCGGCGATAATGTAGTGGTCTTTACGGATCATGCGGCGTTTTTCTCCTCGCAGGGCCGATTGCAGGCGGTTGTTCACTGCCGGAACGATAATGGCTGAAAGCGAAGTGGCAAATACCGTTATTCCCAGCACAATCAAAGATACCACAAAAAGTCGCGATTCGTTGCTGACCGGCAGGATATCTCCATAGCCCACGGTGGCCATGGTGACTACCGAAAAGTAGAGCGCCGTAGAAAGGCTGTGAATTTGCGGTTTGAATCCGTCCCCCAGAATATATGCGCCAAAGACGCCGTAACTCACGACCATGATGGCACCGACTAACGCAAACAATGTACCGGTTGCCAGGCTGCTGCGATCGAAACGGCCGCGAAACACCCACAGAAAAAGCACCAGGGCGGCATTGTAATAAAGCAGCACGGAGATCTGATAAGGGTGTCGATAAATCCCGAAGGCAAGGACGGCCATCGCCATAATCAGGACAAGGGCCCAGGCAAAACGGGAGCGGAAGAGCAGACCCAGGGACATGATGAGCAAGATGACGCCTGCAGCGCCCTGTGGAATACCGCGAAAGGCATCGAGCACAAAGCTGTGGGAGACAGCTGCCAGACTGCCGACGTAGCTCAGGCCCAGTAGATGCTCCAGTGCCGGGAGGATGTTGAATATCCCGAGAAGACCTACCGCCGCTGCGATGGGGAAATGTGGATACCAGTCCTCCAGGTGGAGGAGGTTCGCCCAGTGTTGCACGTGCACGCGCCAGCGAACACGCCAGTCTGGCCGCAACGCATGCCAAGGGTGACGTTCACTGAACTTTTTGGGCACGCTTCACTCCAAAGCCGTGGGTAACCTATTGGTTGTCTGGATCCGGTCTATCCTCCCTGGCCGGATCATGAGTCCTCCCCTCCCTTTGAGGGCTCGCTATTGGCCCCGGCATCCGCCGGGGGCTTTTTTTCTGCTTCTGGCGTGAGCCAAGTCGCTATACGCTCATGCAACTCATCTATACCAAGTCCTGACTGGGCAGAGAAAAGCTGCATGGCGACCCCCCGCAATTCTGGAATCCGCCGCAGGCGGGCCATTTCTTGAATGGCCGCGCCGCGGCTGAGTTTGTCGGCTTTGTTCAACAAGACATGCACTGGTCTTCCGCAGCCCGCCGCGAAGGCAATGAGATCAGCATCATGAGGGCCGTAGGGGTGGCGGATGTCCATCACCAGGATCAATCCGCGCAGGCTGCCGCGCCGCCGCAGATATTGTTCCAGCAGCGGTCCCCAAGAGCGCCGTAGCGCCTCGGGTACCTTGGCATACCCATAGCCAGGCAGGTCCACGAGGCGCTGACCGGGATCAAGGTCGAAAATATTGAGGGCCTGGGTCCGGCCCGGCGTGCGACTGACCCGCGCCAGTGCCCGTCGTTCGGTCAGCATATTGAGGGTGGATGACTTGCCGACGTTGGAGCGACCGGCAAAAGCCACTTCGACGCCGTCATCGGCGGGTAACTGTTCCGCTTGGGTCACACTCAGGCGATAGGCCGCCCGCCGTAGCGGCGCGAAACGAAAGGGGTTGGGGTTAGTATGGTCCATGCGTAGAGCATAGTCGCCGCCTACCCCGTCTGGCAATGCGAAAGCACAAAAGCTGCTCTGGTTGCCACCTTGCGAGTCCAAGGCACCCCCTTCAACAAGGGGTTCGTCGCTCAGGCGGGGGTGGGATCAATCTGCTGGCTGCGTCGGGTTATGCGATTGCGCTCATCCACATACACCAGTTGCGGCTGGAAACCGGCAACCTTCTCTTCCGCTACCTGCGCGTAGGCCGCAATGATGAGGATGTCCCCCAAGGCCACCCGGCGCGCCGCGGCGCCATTGACCGAAATGATCCCTGACCCGGCCGGGGCGCTGATCGCATAGGTACTGAAACGATCCCCATTATTCACATCGTAAATGTGTACTTGCTCATAGGGATGGATGCCTGCCGCAGCCAGCAGATCGCTGTCAATCGCGCAGGAACCCTCGTATTCCAGCTCGACGGCGGTGACCCGCGCCCGATGCAGCTTGCCCTTCAACAAGGTCAACAAAATCATCGCGGACCCTCGTCCCAATGATGGCGATTCGCCAGCCGGTTTACCCCCCAGGCGACAAACGCCAGGAGAACAGGCCTCCCCGCCCCGATCACCATTTCTCCCCAGAGGCTTAACATAACGCCATGCTCCCAATGCAATGCAATCTGCGCAGTTTACTACCAGCATGGCCTGCGGGGGAATCTTCGTGGGTTTCCGGGTTCTATACTTGAGCGAATAGAAAAGATATCGGAATAGCGGAATATGCCGGAAAACACCTGTAGTGGACTGAGTGGCGACGAGGCGCGGCAACTGCTTGCCCAATATGGCCCCAATGTAGTCACCGAAGAAAAACCCCAAAACTGGCTGCTTTTTCTCCACAAGTTTTGGGCACCTGTGCCCTGGATGCTGGAATGCACCTTAATCCTGGAAGCCATATTGGGTAAATGGCCAGAAGCCATCATCATCACATTGCTCCTCATTTTTAACGGCGTGCTCGGTTTCAGTCAGGAGCGCAAGGCACAGAGCGCACTGGTGTTGCTGAAAGAGCGCTTGCGGATTCAGGCCCGCGCCTGTCGCGACGGACAATGGCAAAGCCTCTCGGCCGCCGATCTGGTGCCAGGCGACCTGGTTCATGTGCGGGTCGGCGACATCGTCCCCGCCGATCTGCATCTCAGCGATGGCAGTATACTGGTAGACCAATCCGCCCTGACGGGAGAATCCATGCCCGTGGAATGCGCCGCGGGCGACACCCTCTATTCCGCATCCGTCGTGCGTCGCGGTGAAGCGTCAGGCAAGGTCACGGCGACTGGTGCCAGGAGTTATTTCGGTAAAACCGCAGAGTTGGTGCGCGGCGCCGGCGCCAAAAGTCACTTGGAAGAATTGGTTCTTTCCATTGTCCGCTATCTGGTAATAATGGACGTTGTTCTCGTCGCCGCGATCCTGATTTATGCAGCCGCCAAGCATATCTCTCTTGCGGAAATACTTCCTTTTGCGCTCATCCTGCTGGTTGCTTCGGTGCCGGTGGCGCTGCCTGCCACC
>JAKBXD010000270.1 GCA_021840785.1 Pseudomonadota bacterium | reverse complement strand
AGTCGCCCTTCACGATCCCACCGTTGGACCGTCTTGATGTTCACCCCGAGCAAACGGGCAACCTCGTGACTAGTCAATGTGCGCTCCATGACGCTGAAGAGCATGAACACGATACACGAACCGAATCATACAAGACCCCTAATAGCATTTTACTGACTATTCTACCATGGATTATCGGATCGATTCCGGTGGCAATGCCGGAAGTCTGGACGACTAATCGACGCCGTTCATTTACTATGCGAATAATACGATCCGGCCCGTTTATTCCTTAAGACGGCCGATTGCGCGTACGTTAATCTATGCGCCCCAGCGGGTCGAACCCGGCCGAAAATACGCCGTCATGGGAATTCCGATCCATCACATTGTCCGCCTTTTTGCCCTCATATGATGGAGCCATCATAAAATCCGCTCACTCGAAATCTTTTGGTGAGCAAACTCATCTTAGACGAAAACAGGGCGGGGCCCGTACCCAAACGTAATCCGGACCCGCTTCCTCTATTTGCCCCGTCTAGGGCGGCAACCCGGATGACACAATTGCCGGGGGGGGGGCAGACCCGCGTACCTAAACACCGCCAAGATCCCGTCGGTCCGAAACACCGCTCGCCCTCTTGGTTTTGGTCTTACAGCGTATGCCGTCCCTCACCAATCGAGCGGAACCGCTTCACCGTAACGGGGTATCACCAAGGTCACCCCCGCCCGATAGGCCAAGTGTGCCGCTTGGCCAACATCACCCAAATTATTGGGATAGGTCTCAAAATGCATGGGAACCAGCACGCGCGCACCTACCCCTTGAGCGACGTCTACGGCTTCCTCAGGGGTAAAGTTCCCCACCAAGTCCAGGGCTTCGCGCTTAAAACTGCGCCCGTTGATGGGAAGGAGAACCATGGTCACCCCGAGTCCCCGGAGTGTTTCCTCGAGTTCAAGATACGGTAATGAATCGCCACTGTGGTAGACGACGGCGCTTCCCGTCTGAACGACATAGCCCAGAAAACGACCGTCCGGAACGCCAAAGTGGTAGCCTTCCTCCATGTGGACCGCATGGCGCGCGCGTATCGGAGTAATCACCAGGCTCCCCATGGTATAGGCTTCACCCGGCACTACCCCTTGGACATGAGCCAATCCCAGCCGTTGAGCGTGGTCCCGGATCGGCTCGGGAACGACCACTTTCAGATCCGGCAGTACCTCTTGCAAAGCTTTCAGCGTCCAATCATCCAAGTGGTCATGATGTTCGTGCGTGACCAAGACACCGTCCAAGTGGCCGATCTCTCGTGGGCGAAGCACGGGCGGGCGAAGCCGTGGATCCGCCTTAAGGAATAAGTCAATGCCGAGGCGCGTTGAACCATCCTCAATCACAAACCCCGCCTGTCCATACCAACGAAGAGCCCTCATCGCACCCAAGCTCCCAGCCACCATTGGTGCGGAGCCACTTCAACTGTCGATTGGCCGTCCAGGGTCCCCTCTAAGGGAGTCGCTTCAAGTGGGCTCTCCCCGTGATTCATGACCAACACCTGCCCGTTTGAAGAGACCGCCGCTTGCCCCAGCGATCCTTGAAGATGAATTCTCGGCGACACCTTAAAAAGGCTCATCAAACTGTGATACAAGGGAAGAAGTCCGTCGACGGGCCCGGAGGCCGCTTCAATGCCCAGGGCATTGACCACCACGCTCCCCCGACCCAATGGCTGACGAAAGAGTACCGGCTCCCCCGTATCAAGTCGGGACAACACCTCAGCGCCGGAAGGGGAAAGGCTTACGAAATCGGCACCGTCGAAAATTTCGAGGTCAGCGTCGACAGCCCCCCGGATGCGCGCCCCGCCCGTGAACCGTTCCTTCACGTTGTAAAGGCTCGCCCGCTCAACCCCTAGAAACCCAGTCAAATCCGGGAACCAATAGGTATAGGAGTACGCGACATACAAGTGCCCACCTTGTCGGACCCACTCTTCGAGGCGCAGACGCAGTGGCTCGCCGATGCGAGGCGCCACTAAAAAGAGCGTATCCACAGAATCCAGATCCAAAAGGGAGGGAATGTCTTGGCGTACCCGATCGGTTGGCGGAATGGGTTCGCGAAGCACCCGCGGGTTGTACCCCAGTTGAGCCAGATTTCGGAGGATGCGGGATGCTGCGCGGGTCATGAGTTCCCCTTCCGGTCCTCGCCGAAAGGGAATGATTTCCGTCTGTAGGGCGGGAATCAAAACGCCTAGGCGGTCCGGCTCGACCGTCCCAAATTTATCCGCCAAGGGTCCGAATTCCCGCATCGCCTCAGCGGTCGGCTTCTGGGTTCCGTCGACCTGCAACAATCCAAAGCGTAACTCGAAGGGATGATGTGAGTAAGGCATGGTGGTCGGCAAGTCAAAGTCGGTGAGACACCATCCCCAGGCCCCGACCGCGCCCGCCATCAATGCCCCTGCTAATTGCGAGCGGTAAAAGGCCCCTTGTTGGTCCCGAGTACCAAACGCATCGGTGGTGCCGAATTCTTCCAACAACACCGGACGGCGGCCCTGTCCCATGGCGCAATGAACGTAGGACGCCATGGCCACTTCCGCTGGGTCAAGGGCCTCCGGATAGACATGGGGGCCCACGATATCGACATATTTCTGCAACATGTCCACTTGAATGCCGGTATCAGCCCCCATGGCATTCCAGAGGCCGTCCCCGAGAGTAATGGGCCGCTTTTTCGGGTCATGCTCCTGAACCGCATCAGTCATGCGAGAAATCCATGCTTCAAATATGGTCGGCGTGGTGGTCCCCGCGTATAGTGGCCCCTCATTGGTCAGTACCCACCCGGCGATGCTGGGCATTGTCTGGAGACGCGTCACACTCCGACGGATAAAGGATTCTTCGTGCTCCACCATAAAGGGGTCCGTCCACAGGTCCCGTCCTTGACGCCAAGGCGGATCCCAGTTTCGCCCGGACATATGCCCCACCAAAAGCGTCGGAAAGGTCTTTAACTGCTCTTCAGCCGCGAGATCTAGAAAACGCGCCACCCGTTCCCAGACAATCGGGTTGTCTACACCGGGCTTCGGCTCGAAATCGGGCCAATAGAGGAAAAATCTAAGGGTATCGAGCCCCATTTGCCGAGCCCACCCTAACTCTTCTCGTACCGCTGGTTCATCCCACTCAGTCCACATGCGCGGCCCGCCGACGCGGCTCCAATAATTGGCACCTAAACTAAATTCCGTCATTGTCCTTCACCTCTCCATGATGTAGAAAAGGGCG
>JAKBXD010000269.1 GCA_021840785.1 Pseudomonadota bacterium | reverse complement strand
ATTGAGGTCACCATCTTGAGGCAGCACTCGCCAGTGTAGGTATCGTTGTCGACGGAGTCGGGTATGTCCGAGATCAGTGCTCTCGAGCAACTGTGAGACCAAGCCCGCTTGAAGCCGCTTTCAATCGGGTGGTATGAGCGATGCCCATTCAATAAGGTGACCCGAGCAACGCCCATTCCTCTCACACCACGCTTGGTTCCAGCGCGAGCTTACGTGGCACTTCCAACATGCTCTCCCGGGCTCAGAATCTAGCCAAACTGATGGTAGGTACACAATCTATGTAGCAAGTAGGTACACAATCTATGTAGCAAGACCAATTGCGGTTGCGCAGGCGGACTATCGCAACTTTCATTGGTTAAGAAACGCACCACAAATCTTCGAATAAACCAAGCAGCCCGCTCCTTGCACGGCGTCACTATTGGTGGCCTACAGCCTGACCCTGTCACGCCTAGGTCCGCTGGGGTAACGGGATCAAGCAACAAGCGCGTATCAGTGTGAACGCCTTATAGCCGCCCTCCTCAGCGCTTGCCAGACCAAAGAAGAAGCCAAGCCAGCAGCCTGAATCCCACAATGATGGCCAGGACGTAGCCAACCCAGGGCCACTGGTTAGAGGGTGAAGTGCTGATCTTCCAATACTTTAAGACCGAGTCGCCGGCTACTGTTCCAGGGTTCTGGGGATCCGGCGGGTACATGCACTGGAAGCTGCCGTCGGGTAGGCTTTGACAATTGTAAGACCTGGCATGGAACTCATTGACCATCATGCCCTGGAAAACGTACGCCTGATAGTCGATGTAATGAAAGACGTATTTCCAGAATGGATTGAGGATGCTCGTCGGTACCAAGAAACCCGAGACGCACATCCAGAGTCCATTGGCGAACGCAGTAACGGCCAGAGCGATGACGAAGGTCGGGAACATCACGCTGACGAGGACCACCAGCGCCTCCGCGGCGATGAGATCAAGGAAGAGCCACCCTAGAAATACGAAGAAGGCGGTCGCGTTCTCCCGGAAGCCGATGAGGAAGTAAGCCACAATAGTAAACGTACTTGCTATCCCGAGTAGGAACGGTAAGCCGACAAGTGTGTTGGACACGACAAACGCAGTAGGGCCAACCAATCCATTCGCTCTTTCCTTATGAAAAGCGTGCAGGTCTTCCAGAAAAGCCGGGACATAAGCGACCGACATGAAGGACATGAAAGCCGATCCGAAGAATATTGCGCTGATAAACGGTTGAATGTACACCTGTCCGGAGCCCAGTCGGAGGAACACAGTGCCCATGAGTATTGCAAGACCAAGATACATGACAAGCCGCATGCCGTATGCGACCACGTCCCGCCTGGCCTTGATGAAAAGCCTGCGCATCAGCACCCATGCTGCTGCGAGCGAGCCTGGCCGGTCAGAGCTTCCAAGCTCAGTGACGTCGTCGGTATGACCGTCTAAAGAGTCATGAATGCTTTTTCCTAATTCCAGGACGAGCGCGCTCGATGACCACGCATGGGTGATGTGGTTCACTCGCGCATAGGTAGCATCATCTGGCTGGGCAAGATCGGTGTTGATGAGCTCCAGGTAGAACTCCGCCGGGTTTACGCTGACCGGTAGATTGTAGCCCAGGGCGGCAAAGTACGGAGCTGCGGCGGCGGTCGGGCCAAAGTAGCATGTCTCCCCGAGGGCAAGGAGGCAGAGCTTATCGAACAGATTAAACGTGCTAGTGGACGGCTGGTGTATGGAAGCGATCACGATAATCTGTGCAGCCTTGTCAGTGATTGTCCTCGTCCGCCCCACGGTACTGCTTCGTGTCACTCACCCGATATTGCTTGGCCAGTGATCTGATATATGACATAACTTCAAAGCTGAGCGCCGAATCCAATCCACTCGTAGGCTCGTCCAGAAACAGAATCTTCGGATTGGTGACCAAGCGGCTGACAACGCCAAGGCGCTTCTTCTGACCACCGCTGAGCCCCTTCCGTATGGGTGTGCCGACAATGGTGTCCAGCTGTTGCTCTAGACCAAAGCTAGCAATGAGGCTGCCTACTCGTCGCATTCTCTCCGCACTCGTCATGTGCCTGGTAGCATTCAGCATGGCATCGTCACCTCAACGGCTCATGGAAGACTCACCGCGGCATAGAGAGATCAGCAGCGAAGCGGACTGTCTCTTTCACCGTCAGGCTCCCGATGAGAGAGTCTTCCTGCTCGACATAGCTCGACAATTGTCGTAGTGTCTGCAGTGGAACTTGTTTTCCGTTGACATGCGTTTGGCCTTCGACGTGAGCTTTGGCGGACGCTGGGCGGTGAGCGATAGCATTAAGTAGGGTTGTCTTTCCGGAACCGCTGGGACCCATGATGGCGAGCATTTCTCCGGGATAAACAATGCCCTGGCATGATGACAGGATCGCTTTCCTATTCTTGCTGCCTTTGCGCGACGTTACTGTGACGCCAACTTCGGCCCAGGAGAAGCTGTGGACGCTATCGTTGAAGAGGCCAGTATCTCGATTCTCTTCCAAGCTCCGTGGATCCGGATCACAGACAACAGCGAGTGCAGAGCGAGACTTCTCTTGCTCCGTTGAATCCGACGGACCGTCTGAAGCCATACCGACGCAGAGAGCAGAGATTGTGCTGGCAACTGTCTGCCCGCTTTCCTGGGTCAATGTGAAAAGACTCTGACAGCAGCGTCGCAGAGGCCGCAGCTTTATCAACCAGCGTTGGCTTGTGGGAGGTACGCGAATGCTAGTCGCCGGAGGGCGACTGGTATTGCCATTCGTTCACACCACCAGCACCGCTCTCAGGCGCATTCGGTGACACCCGGGCTGAGCGTCGGGTCTCGGCGACAGTCTGCTCGCCAGTCCTATGGACTCGCATGGCTGAAATGAGCTGGAGACAGGTTTCAGCCGTAGAAGAATCTCTGTAGTCAGAGCACTGGTTCTGTTCCGAAGGACGCCCGCGCAGAACCCGGATGCTGGGCGCGATCACGAGACCGGACCCGCCTCCCGAACCAACCTCACATCTTGCAACGCGCACACGTCAGGAAGCTCCTGCTATTCGCGCCGCCAGCAGGCTCCATATGCTCCCGGCGCGCAGTCCGACGGTGGCGCTTCCTGGGAGGAATATTTCTCGTCGGGTTCGGCCATTCCAGAACGACATCTCGAATTTCGTCACACACCACTTCGTCAGCAGCATGTAGGATAATCGGCGACGTCGTGCTATCGAGCCACCAGCAA
>JAKBXD010000268.1 GCA_021840785.1 Pseudomonadota bacterium | reverse complement strand
GAACTCGAGCACGGTATTCGTGGTCGTGTTGTTCGAATTCGTGACAAACATATCGCCTGCCGAGTCGAATGCCACATCGGTGGGCCCGTTAAAGACGGAACTGCTAATGGCCGTCCAGGTCCCGTGGACATAGTTGTTGCCGGCGTCAGGCGATAGTTCCCAGATGACGTTACCCGAGGCGACGTACAAGTTGCCGTTTGGGCCCACGCTGGATCCTGCGCCGCCCGCAAAAGGGCTGGGAATATGTGCCAATGTCGTACTGCCGTTAGGCAGCTCGTACACACCCGTCGCGAAGGCGTAACTGAGGAATGCGTCCCCGGCGCTGTCTACCGCCAGGGCCTGCGGCCAGTTGATACCGCTATAATTCGTCTTTGCCATCCATGTGTTGGTGCCGGGACTCCACTCTGAAATGATAGGAGCCCCATAGTTGACATTGTTGGCCACCCATACATTGCCGCTGCTGTCCACCGCAATACCAAAGGGCGCATACACCGGACCACCGGCGCTGATGTCCTTCCATGAAGTGGACTGGTAGTTGCCACCGACCGGGATCAATTCGTCCACCTGGCTGCCCTTAAAATTGGTGACAAACAGGTCGCCCTGACTATTCACGGCGATTCGGCCACCATAAGACACGTTAAAGGGATACCCATTTGTAATGTCAATCCACGTGGAACTCCCGTGCGGCAGTTCTTCCACCACGTTGGTTCCCGACGTGTCATTGAGGACAAACACGTCCCCGGCATCGTCTACTGTCACCGCCATCGGTTTCGCAAATATCCCGTTGCCGGTGAGATCGGTCCACGTACCGCTCGCAGCCGACGCAATGCTCCCCGGTATCAAACCGGCTAGTGGCACTGACATCGCGAGCGCTGCGAGGGAGGCTGAAACCACCCGCTTTGAGGCCCTCCAAGGTCGAGACGACCTAATATCGTTATTCATACGGAACCATCCTCTTCTCCTGAGTTCTAATACTCTTATCACTCCTCATGGCACCACGGTTGGGTGGGATGTGCTCCACGGGACGCTAGTCTTACAGTCCCTCAATTCCCACTATTGCCATACCCTATAGGGGGTGTGAGCGACCTTCATGATGGTTACCGCGCCTAATACGCGCGTCGCCGTGTAGTAAGCCGAGCACGTTTCGGAAGCCGTCTCGCAATTGTCGGCTCCGCCTGGTGATTACCGTCGGGGCCTTGAGATCCTCGTGGTCCGGTTCCTGCATTTCCGGCTATTGCGTGGGTATTGGTCCCTGATCCGGCACGGCACGCGGTCGGGAACCGTCGGCGACACTATTCGACAATATCCCACACTTTTCCTGCAGTCCGGTGTTCTCCGGGGTTCGAAGTCAGGCCGGCCAGAGAACCGGAGCACCGGCGTAATCTTTCCGACCGGAGTGGACGAATAACGAACGGATATCGGTTCGCATTGACCCTCTGCAACGTTATTGGAGCGATACGCTGGTGTTCAATGGCGTTCAGGAAACGCACGAGTGGGAAACCACTTGCGAGATGGCTCGTCTCAATCATCACAGCGGTCGGGCTTACTCCCGGAGTCGGCCGTGGTGAATCACAATGCGGGTTCTTGCCGCGCTCTCGGGGGCGAATCTGCCTTAAGACTGGGCGCGAATGGACCTTCATTCCCCTGATTAGGCAGGAAATCCGCCTGAATCGGTAGAATCTCCCATATAGCTACCGCGTGCCGGGACCTGTTTCAGGGTCAAAACCTATGAGAGTGCCCCACCAGAATGGAAGGGAGACCTCGACTTGTGACATATATTAACGATTTGGCACGCCAGGTTGTGGCGGATGACCGAGCCACGGCCTCCCAATGTCGGACGCTCATTAATTGGATGTTTGCCGAATTTGAATGGTCTGCCACCGACTATCAGCACCGGACGGTGGAGGAGATCCTGGCCCGGCGTGCCGGCAACTGTGCGGAGCAAGCCCTGGTCTTGAACCGGCTGTTGCGCGCGCTGGACATTGACACGCGGGAGATCGCGGAAATCAATATCCAGCCGCCGTGGCCCGAGCGTGGGCGACGTGCCGAACAGGTGGCGGCGGAACGTGGCCCGGCGGCGTCGGTGTTTGGATACCAGCACAATGATCACCGCTGGCTGGAAGCCTACGATCCGTCGTCCGCCACATGGCTTCCCGCGGACGCCACCCTGGGGCTTTGTGGGGAACACGAGTGGCTGGCGGCTCGCATGGGCTTTGGATTACGACCTGAGGCGGCCAAGGATATGATTGTGCCCATCATGGTGTTCGTGATGGATGCGGGGGACCGAGTCCAGGAGGACCGCACGGACCATTATGTTGTGGAGCTTTTCGCACGGTACGTCGAGACCAAGACGCCCGTGACGGCCCTCCTCGACGACTGGCGCCGTGTGGTTCATGCGCTCGCCCAGGGGGGCCAACGGGCATTCGAGGGACGCGAAAGCTTTTTCGTCTATGGGGACCAAATCCAGCAGGCCTTGGATGTGTACCGGGCCATCGAATCTGCGTGCCGCGAGGCGCATTAACGCCAAGACATGCGTGATCGCGTGAACCCCCTCGAAGTGTTTTACCCTGATTCAAGGAGGTGTCTTCCTGTGAATAATTCCCTATCAATTCCCGATCGGGCGCGCTTTCAGGGGTTCGCGTGGGTACGACCCTCCTTCGTTGGCCTCCCGCTATACGTCGTCGGCGTCATGGGTGGAGCGGCTCTCCTGGGCTGGGGGACGTTTCAATGGCCGACCGGCATTGTGGTGACGGGGTGGGTTCTGTGGGGTGCCGCCGGGGCTGCTTATCTGTATTTGACGGCGGGTCCGCCCACGCGACGCCGAGGTCGTGGATCATGGGATCGCACGGCTGGCGTGGTGCAATGGCGCGCCGATACCCAATTCTTCGACGGGGCGATTATTAAGATTGAACGCGGTTATCCGGGCAGCAAGCGGGCTATTCGGTGGTTCCTGCCGACAGCGATCGTCTTCGCGGCTCTGGAGGAGTTGGTTCATCATTCGCTTTCCGCCGTCAGTCTGTGGGCCCTGGGCAATGCGGTCATCGTGGCCGTGATGAATTGGATACCCCCCGTCTATCGGTGGGTGCTCCATGTCCAAGGTCCTGAGGGCCGCGCCAGGTTCTATATCGTACAGATGGACACGGATATACCGCTCTCTTCCTAGCCTCCCATGATGTCAGCGTGGGAAGCGTGGACTCGTCAGGATTCGCGAAGAACAGCGTATAGTGGTCCCCG